>CAIYSK010000035.1 GCA_903928835.1 uncultured cyanobacterium | reverse complement strand
TTGTCTTCCTCGCTGTTCAGCCGCGGAATCACCTCATCGAGGGCCGAAAGATCCATCGCCCAGGCAGTCAACTGGCTTGTGGCAGCCTCCAGGCTCGAATCACCAACCTCGAGGGGGAAATAGCGGAAGACAAGATCTTCAAGCAAGTGCTTTTCTTCCGCAGAGACGTCGCCATCGGACCAGGCCACACAACAGGCAATTTTCAATAAATCCAGGGGCCTTTGCTGGTCTGAATCTGTTGGGTTCGCCATGGCTTGGTGGTGGAACTAGACCCCCATTGTGAGACCCAAGCCGGCTAGCCATCCGGTAGGGCAGTCATCAGGCTTCTGCTTGTGCTCGCTTCGCCGCCCGAGCAGCCTCGGCCGCCGTAACCCCAGCCACCAACAGCAGCCCAGCCAGGCCAATGAGCTGGTTCTGCTGCAGCACATCGGGCTGAAGCACGGGATCCACGTCCTGGCCCAGTACCGCCCCTAGCACCAACCAGGCGGTGCTGGTGGCTGTGGTGATCCAATAGGCCCGCCAACGGCGTTGGTAGATGTAACCGGTGCCCAAGCCCGGCACCACATTGAGCACGACCGCCAACCAAAGGCTTGAGGCCGCGAGGATCTGCTGCTTCGTGGGAACCATCTTGGCCAGAGGGGGGATGGGTTGATCTTGGCGAACGATCCTCCTTGGGGTGGGGGTTCGCGCTCCTAGCCTGCCAATACATCCTTCCACTGCCATTCCCAAGGCACAACGCCATGAGCCTGCTTGCCGTAACCGGCGCATCCGGGAAGACCGGCTGGCGCGTGGTGCAGGAAGCCCTGCAGCGGGGCTACCAGGTGCGCGCCATCGTGCGGCCCCAGTCGGCCATCCCAGCCGGGCTTGAGGGGGCTGAGATCTGCAGGCTCGAGTTGGGCACTACCGAAGCACTGCACGGGGCCCTGGCCGGTTGTGATGGGTTGGTGATCGCCACTGGAGCGCGGCCATCCATTGATCTTTTCGGGCCCATGAAGGTGGATGCCTTTGGGGTGCGCGACCAACTGCGGGCCTGTCAAGCCGTGGGCCTCAGGCGGGTGGTGCTGGTGAGTTCGCTCTGTGCCGGCCGCTGGAAGCACCCCCTCAACCTGTTTGGGCTGATCTTGGTTTGGAAAGGCCTGGGGGAGAACTGGCTCCAGCGAAGCGACCTGGAGGTGACGGTTGTTCGTCCTGGCGGCCTGAGCGAAAACGAAACGGGGCTCGAGCAGCAAGGGATTCGTTTTAGTGGGGCCGACAGGCAGGAAAGCAACAGCATTCCCCGCAGGCTGGTAGCGCGGGTTTGCCTGGATGCCTTGGAATCACCCGCTGCGATCGGTCAAACCATCGAAATCACCAGCAGTGCAAGTCAGCCAGCCAGCACCCTCAGCGATTGGTTGGCAGGCCAGGCTCCTGCCTGAACCGCGGCAGCTGGTTTGGCACACCACGGCCAAAGGCCAGCCAACGAAAATCCCCCAGGGCCCCTGGATCCACGAAGCGAAGTAGGGCCTCGCGCCGGGCGAGGGCTTCCTCCAGCCCATTGGCCGGCAGGCTTTGCAGGCTATGGAGCCGTTCTGCCAACCCCAAAGCCAGCAGGGCCTCCCCCTGGCGGCAGTGGCCCAAGGGTTGCCAGCCCGTGGCCTCCGCATCGATCAGCAACGCTTCGATGCAGAGGTGGGCCGTGAGATCCCAGGCGCCAGGGTCTACCAAGGGATCGCTGCACACCTGTTGCTGGCGATAGGCCATCAGGGTGCCATTGGAGCGTTGGGGG
>CAIYSK010000034.1 GCA_903928835.1 uncultured cyanobacterium | reverse complement strand
CGGGGCGGGAAACGCCCAACTCACCTAGCCATCGGGCTCCCAAAAATCGATGATTCCGCCGATCGTGAGATCGGTTTGAACCTCCGGGTTGCCGCAGGCAAAGCGCGCTGCCGAACCGCTGGCGGTGAAGACCCAGTTACCTGGAGCTGCACCAACAGGATCAACGGCAACGCTGAGCTTGCCCTTCGACGTGCGAAGCACACGCAGATTGGAGTGATCCAAGCCTGGTACGCGCTGGGTACAAACCAAGGATCCCGTGACCTGCATGATTTCCATTAACTGGCACCCCCGGAAATTGGGGCACCACTGGAAGAGATGGCATCGGCACTGGGAGCCTTGCCAGCGTCTGGATCCCAGTGGTCAATGATGCCAACGATGGTGAGATCGCTGGGATAGGACTTACTTCCAGCGGCCTCGCGGGCAGCGGAGCTACCCACGCAGATCACCCAGTCACCAGGGATACAGCCCACGGCATCCACAGCAACTTTTTGGGTGCTGCCATCAAGCACAACCTGCAGGTGTTTGTGCTCGAAATCAGGAATGCGGTTGGTAGAGACCAACGGCTTCACCACTTTGCAGATCAACATGTCAGTGCCCTCCTCCGCTCGCGAATGTGATGGTGGAACCTACCGGTTCGGCAGGGGTGTGCCGATCCTGGTCCCGAACCGTCAACAGGGCGTGGAGCAATCCCTGCTGGAAGAGGTCGGCGTAGCGGTTCTCCAAGGCGGCTTGAACCCGCTCGCAGTTACGAATCGCCCGTTCCCGGGCTCCAGGCACCTGGCTGTTGTAATCAAAGCGGACGACCACTGGCACCGGCAACCCCCGGGACACGTTCAAACCAGTGAAAATCTTGATGCCGACGTCCAGGTCGGCGGCCCCTTCTTCGACCGTATCCATATAGGCGAAATAGGTGAGGTTGCGCAGGTGAATTTCTTTAAAACCAATGCCCACGCCAATGAACCGTTCGGCATGGCCCGCATCGCCGTAACTGCCGCCGTGGTGTTGGCGCACATAATCGATCTGGGAGATGTTGTTCTCCAGCAGACGGGCCACCAGCTTCACCATGCTTGGGTCGGGGCTGGAGGCGGCAGCCTGTTCGACCATGGCCTGAATGCGGGCTTTTGCTTCCTGGTCGCCAAGGTGGACGGTGGCTTCATAGACATCCTGGGCATCGACCCAGCGCTCAAGGTTGGTGCTGCCATCCATCCCGGGAACGTGGACCCGGATCGCGTCGGTGTCGGTATCGATGCCCATCAAGAGCAAATCAACGGACGCCCCGCAGCAAAAACTGTTCTGCACGGCCTGCTGAAAATCCTTGAGCCGTTCAAACCCACAGGAGGCCGCAAGGGCATCGTTACTGCCATGGGCCGCACAACCCTCATGGCTGGGATCCTTGGAGCTGAAGTGGTACAACACCACCTTCAGATAGCGGGTATCCTCCTGGGCAGAATTGGGGATGGCCTCGCGGTAACGGCGGTGCTCGGTCTTCACCCAGCGGTTCACCGTATTTTGCACATCAAACAGGGCCCCCGCATGGGAGCGACGCCGCACCGAACTAAACGGCAGGCGCAGGGCATAGGCAATGGCATGGGCCAGGCGGCCGTCCGAGCAGGGCGTGATGTCCAGGAGATGGAAGCCACAGGACAACAGGAAGGCATTGAAGGCCTCGGCTGCGGGGCTACCGGGTTTTCCGCCTAGGGGATCAGCTTGGAAAAAGGCATCACTGGTCTGCTCGTAGGTCTCGAAGAGGCACCAGGCAAACAGGGTACGCATATCGAGCTGGGTAACCCAGGCCTTCTCGAGGATGGGAAGGGGAAGCTCGAAGCCAAGTTCCTTGAGGGCTAAACGCTGGGCCGCCCCAACAAAGTCGTCCTCATGTTGGAGAGTTGAGAGCCGCTTGAGCACAGGCACTATGCGGTCGAAGCTGCCCTTCACCTGGTTGTCATAGGCATGCAACACCCCATTCGCCTGGCGATCGGTGAGGGGATGGAGGCTGCCCCGAAACGGGGATTGGGCTGACGCCGATAGGTGCACTGAAGCCTGGGAGAGCTGGTTAGGCATAGCTGCTGGCTCAGGCGCCATGGCACCAGGGCGGCGACGGGGAGCCGTCGGAGCCATGGGGCGATAGGGAGTAGCCGAGCGTCGGGGCATCAGGGATTAACCGCGGGCCCCACCCGAAACGGTGATCAAGGAACCGGCGGAGGTGTTTCCGCTGGAGCCCGTAACCCGACTCACGGGCTCGGGAACTTCCTCATTGCGCTTGGGTTGTTGGGCAGCCATCGCCGACATCGGACCCGTGCGGGTGGGATTACGGCGGCGAGCCGAGACCCCTTCGGTACCTGTAACCCGATCACCCCGGTCCCAGTCATCGCCAGTGATCTTCAGGCCAGCGGAGATGCCTTCACCGGTCACCCGGGAGGTGGGACGCACGTCCTCGTCGACGGAGACAGGAGCGGCGACAACCTCTATGGGGCCACGGGAGAGCTGGGCACCGCGACGGTCGAAGCGGAACTGTTCGGTGCCGGTGACCTTGTCACCGGCCAGGTCAAAAGGGCCGGTCACCCGGTTGCCCTTTTCGTAGCTGGTTCCGGTTACGGCGCCAGCGCGGTCGTGGGCCGTGTGGGCTGCCCGGGCAGGGGATTGGATGCTGAACTGCTGCCAGGGTTGGCTGCCTGCCAATGGATTTGGGAAATCGGCATCGGAAGCACTGGCCGCACCGCAGGCCTGGGCCATCTGGTCCGCGCCCAGGTAGGGGGTCCCAGTGATGGATTCACAGGCACCGCGGTCGGCACCGGTGAGACTGCCGCCAATGCCCGGCTGAATCCCGCTCATGCGGTTGGCACCCCGCACTGGCGTGCGCTGGCGGATCGCAGCAACTTGGTTGTTGGAGCAATACTCTCCGGCCTGTTCAAAGCCGGTGTAGGGGGTGCCGGTCACCACCTTGCAGGTACCGGGCTCGTCGCCGGTGACATTGCCGGAACGCCCGGTGTGGGTGCCACTCACCACAATCGCCCGGTTAGTGACGCTGAAGCCAACCTTGGCCGCCTCAGGGGCGGGCTTGGTGCCGCAAAAGCGGTCGTATTGCTGGCTGCCGACGTACTCATCGCCGGTGACCAAGCGGCAACTGCCGGGTTCATCACCGGTGACGTGCTCACTACGGCCCACATGGGTCCCAGTGATGCCCGTACCGCGGAGGGTATTGAGGCTGGAGACCTTGGTGGGGGCCCGGCCTGTCAACTGACTTTGGTCGCCCACGTATTGGGTGCCCGTGAGCTGCTTACCGGAGCCGGGTTCATCACCGGTCACCTTTTCCGAGCGACCCACCATCACCCCAGAGACGGCAAGGCCGGCACGGGTTTGGCCGCGACCCACCTTGCGGGGAGAAGGGTTGCTGGTGCCGCAGTAAGCGGCGGATTGGTTGGCCGACACATATTCCGTACCGGTCACGTTCTTGCAGGTACCGGGCTCATCGCCGGTCACCTTTTCGGAGCGGCCCACTTCATTGCCGGTCACCTGGTTGCCGTGGCTGGTGGCCGTGACCCGCACCTTGGCGGGTTGGCTGGCCACGGGCTCGCTTTGGCAGAAGGTGCGGAAGATGTCGGCACCCATGTATTCGGTGCCTGTGATCGAACGGCAGGTGCTGGCTTCGTTGCCGGTGGTTTTGGTGGATCGGTTGGCTTGGGTACCGGTCACCACTTGACCACTGGTGGTTTCGCTCACACCCACCTTCCAAGAAGCGTCGGCTGCAGCCGCCTGCTTGGAGCCATGGCGGTTGGGTCCGGATGGACGGGTTCCACCGCTGCGGGAGGTGCCGGCACTACCAACTTTGCTCTTGAGTTCGCGCAATTTCTGGGAGAGCTCACGGCTGGTGAGATCGGCATTACCTTGGCGGGCAACGGCTGCAGCTCCAGTACTACTGGACGCAGTTGCAGACTTACCTCGCTTTGACAAGGCCTCGCGGCGGGCCAAAACAAGAGCGCGGCTTGGGTTGTGCTGGGCAGCACGTTTGGCTGTCACTTTCCGGCTGCTTGCGGCGGAATCGGTGCGGCCACTGGCGAACGATTCACTGCGGCTGGGGGCAGACAGACTGGCCAATTTGGCCGAACCCTTGCAATCGCACTCATGCTTGACGGGAGCTCCGCTGCTGGCTGATGAAACTGGTGCGGCGGAGGCGGGAGCGACTACATCAGTGGCCATGCGGGTTCGATCCTTGGAGGTATCGGCGCGCTTACCTCGCCTGGAGAGGGCATCGCGACGGGCCAAAACGAGATCACGGCTGGGGTTAGCAATCGGCCGCGCTGGGCTATGGGAACGGCCGCTGGGCGGCGCGCCCAGGCTTCGGCTTGGTGCGGACTGCGTCGCGGCTGCAGCAGCCGCCGGGGTCGCAGGGGAGCTGGCTGGCACTGCAGGAGCCGCCCCCGTGCGGGTTGGACGGGCGTCAACGACCGTGCGCACACGGCTCTGACCTGAGGTATAGCGGCTGGAGGCTTGTTTGCCCCCGGTCGTGAGGGCCCTACGGCGCTCAAGAGCTGCTTCCCGGCTGGATGTGCTGGCCATGTCCGCCCGTCGAATGGAATGCTGAAAATTGCTCTGCTCGCCCAAGCAACAGCCCTACGGCTACTGCTCAAGCAAACAGAAAAGGGGTTGGGCCCAAGCCAAGGCAAGGGCCGATTTAGACGCTGAAGATCAGCGTCCTTCGAATACCACGAAGCAAGAACCCTGGCTTTGGGTATAGGCGTCGTAGCCCACCAGGCGAACGTGGTGGTCGGGGTAGGCGCGGTGACAAGCCTCGAGCTCGCTCACGATCACGCCGAGATCCTTCTCGCCGAAGAAGGGAAGCTTCCAGTACGACCAGTAGGTCGCCATGGAATTGCTGGGATGGACGTGCTCAACGAGCGGGCTCCAACCCTGGGCAATGATGTAAGCAATTTGGTCGTAGATCTCGTCCTGAGTCATCGGCGGGAGGAAGCCGAATGTCTCCAGGGTGGCGACTGTTTGATAGTCACCCACGGTGCTCTTGAAAGGCATGGGGATCCTTTAGGTGGATGGAATGAAGTAACCCTTGAAAGGGTTGTTGTCCCGTTCGAAGCGTCTTAGATGGTTTAGGAAAGATGGGGGTGATTGGGTTTTAAAAACTGCCGAAACTGTTTTTTTGTCCAACCACACCCGTTATCGTCCCAAAATCCGATCAGTTGACGTCGAGCTTGTCGACGGTGTCGAACTCGAACTTGATTTCCTTCCAGGTCTCAAGTGCGATAGCCAGCTCAGGGCTGTGCTTGGCGGCTTCCGTAAGGATGTCGCGACCTTCACGCTCGATTTCACGACCGGCATTGCGGGCCTTGACGCAGGCCTCGAGGGCCACACGGTTGGCAGCAGCACCTGCGGCAGAACCCCAGGGGTGACCGTGGGTACCACCACCAAACTGGAGTACGGAGTCGTCGCCAAAGATGGCAACCAGCGCGGGCATGTGCCACACGTGGATACCGCCGGAGGCCACGGCGAACACGCCGCCCATGGAACCCCAGTCTTGGTCGAAGAAGTTGCCGCGGCTGCGATCTTCGGGGACGAAGGATTCGCGCAGTTGGTCGATATAGCCCAGGGTCGACTGGCGGTCACCCTCGAGCTTGCCGACCACGGTGCCGGTGTGCAGTTGGTCGCCACCGGAGAGGCGGAGGCACTTGGCCAGAACCCGGAAGTGAATGCCGTGCTTGGGATGGCGGTCAATCACAGCGTGCATGGCACGGTGGATGTGCAGCAGCATCCCGTTTTTGCGGCACCACTTGGCAAGACCGGTGTTGGCGGTAAAGCCACCGGTGATGTAGTCGTGCATGATGATCGGCTGACCCAGTTCCTTGGCGAACTCGGCCCGCTCATACATCTCTTCAGGAGTTGCGGCGGTGCAGTTGAGG
>CAIYSK010000033.1 GCA_903928835.1 uncultured cyanobacterium | reverse complement strand
GTGACCGCGGTGCAGACCAACGAGGCCACCACGATCAACACAGAGGTGGAAATGAAAGAGGCCGCCCTAGAGCTCAAGGCCGAGGCTCTCCTCCCTGCCGAGGCTGTGACCCCTGCAGTGGTCGAACAAGCTGCCCTAGGACCAGATAGTGCCGACTCCTCCGCCCAGCTTCCGGCAGCCTGAGTTCTTTGATGGCCTGGGGGTTGTGATGGTGGAGTCCTCGGCAGCTCCGGCTGCTTTGCAGCTGGTGGTGGGCCTCGGCAATCCGGGGGCGAAGTACGTCGGAACCCGTCACAACGTGGGTTTTATGGCCCTTGAGCGCATGGCGTCGGTGGCCCAGGTGGGGTTTCGCAGCCAGGCCAAGCTGCATGGGCTGTTGGCTGAAGTGGGCCAAGGGGCCAGTCGCCTCAGGCTGCTGATGCCCCAGACCTACATGAATGAGAGTGGCCGATCGATTCGCGCTGCCCTCGATTGGTTTGGGCTGGAGCCCGGCCAGTTGTTGGTGGTGGTGGACGACATGGATTTACCCCTCGGCAAGCTGCGCCTCCGGGCCTCGGGCAGTGCGGGCGGCCACAACGGCCTCCGCAGCACGATCAGCCACCTGGGCACCCAGGACTTCCCACGCCTGCGCATTGGCATTGGGGCGCCAGCCCCAAACCCCATCGAGCGCAAGCAGCGCACCGTGGGCCATGTCTTGGGTCGTTTTGAGCCCCAGGAGCACAAGCTTCTCGAGGCGGTGTACGCCGAAGTGGAGGCCGGCATTGGCCTTCTCCAGCGCCTTGGTTTGGAGCGGGCCGGCAATCGGTTGAACAGTTTTCAGCCCGAGCTGGCGTCAGCCTGATTCGATGGCCCGTCTTCCTGCCACGACGGCCCAATTGAGGGTCTTGCACCAAAGCTTCAGCCAACGGCTGTTGGAGGGAGAGGTGAGTGCGGGAGGCTTCCAGTGGACGTTTCGATGGGCGTTTGATCGGGGCGAGCTGAGCGTGGAGCCTTCCTTGGGTCGGGCCCTCATACAAGATGCCTTGTTGCGTTTTTTGCTCAAGGTCGATTACCAGCTGGAGCCTGGCGGCGACTACGCCTTTACGGTGCGGGCCAAGTTCTAAGCACCGGCTCGAGCTGCCGCTGGAGCCGACGGCCGAGCTGCCGCTCCAGCAGCAATTGGGCGGCGAGGTCATCGAGGTCCCGGGGCGGCATCCTTAGTCCCAAGGGGATCAGCTTGGCCAGCCCCCGCGGCGGGAACAGTTCCCAGTAGCGCTGGCGAGCGGCCAGGGTGGTGCCGCGCTCATCCACCAGTTGGAGGGTGAGATCCAGATCCCTGAGCCTGCTGAGCCAGGGCTTGCTGCCGGTGCCATTGCCAATCACCAGGGTTCTGAGGCCCTGGCTGTGCCAATGCCGCAGCCAACTCAGGGTTTGGGAGGGGGAGAGGATTGCAGCCTCTTGAATCTGCTGGGCCAGCCCGTCCGTCAGCACCAGACCGCATTTGCTGCGGCCGGGGTCGAGCCCGGCGATCAGGTGCTGGACGTCAACGCTGCGGTTCATCGTGCTTGGGCCGAGCGCACCTCCACGACCACAGGATCAGGGGTGTCGGCGTTACGCACGGCCACCGCGGCCAGTTGCACCACCTGGCCGTTGGGGCGTTCGCTCAGGTTGCGGTTGAGTTGGGTGAGGGCGTTGGCGTCGACTTGGAGTCCGTCTACCACCGTGCCCTGGCGTTGGGCCCTGGCATAGGCCGCTGCCAACAGCAGGTTGAGCCTTCGGTTGAGTTGGTCGCTGTTGCGGAGTTCCCCTTCAATCGTGGTGCTCGCCAACACCTCACCGGCCTGGATGATTTGGCGGTTGGGCCGCAGGTCGGGGAAGGCCAGCACCTGTTTCTCACCCCGCAGCACGTTGGCGGCCGACACAATGCTCACCACCCAGCTGCCGCGCTTGGTGAGCATTTCCTCCAGTTTGGCCACATCGATTTTGGGCACCAGCAGGATCTGGCGATCGGCAGGTTGTCCAGGTAAGACCCGACGGAAAGCGTTGAGGTTGGCCTGCTGCAGCAGGGCATTCACGACCGCTTTCGCCTGCTCTGCCCTCTCCACGGTCACCTTGGCACTGGCGAGGATTTGGCCGCTGCTGATCACCACATCGCCCCGGCGGAAGGCAATCAGGTTGGTTTCGAGATCTTTGAGTTCCTTGGTGCTGGCGGTGATGCGTCCGCGCACCTGGGCCAGTTCGGCTTCGTTGCGGCGAATGTCGGCATCGCGGGCCTGCACATCTCGGCCGAGGCGATTGCGCTCCGCTTCGAGTTGGCGCCTTTGGGCGAGCAGGGGCGCCAGGCTGCGGCGCAACGCGCCTAGCTGGTGCTCCGCTTGGCGCAGTTGACCTTGGGACCTTGAGCGCTCCTGTTCGGCCCGGTTGCGTTCGGTTGTGCTGGCCGCCAATTGGCTGCGACTGGTCTGGAGGCGGGCTTCTAGTTGGTCGAGTTCAAACAGCCCCACCCGGAGCCTCTGGCTTACGAGCAGCATCAGTCCCAGGGACATCGCACTGATCACGCTGCCGGTGAGGACGGTGATCAGCACGGCCGTGCGCCGTGGCCTCAGATGAAACAGGCTGAGGCGGGCTTTGCCAATGCGACTCCCTAGCCGATCCCCAAGGGTGGAGAGCACTCCGCCCAAAACCAGCAGGGCCAGGATCAGCAGCCAGCCGGACACAGCAATGCGCAGTTGAACTCAGTATCCCTTGGCCCAGGGGGGATTGGCCCCCAGGGGCTCAACTAAAGCGCTTGGCCAGGGCGATCGGATCGAACACGGTGATTTTTTTGCGATCGATCTGCACCAGCCCCTCATTGCGCAGATCCCCCAGCAGGCGGGTAATGGTGACCCGGGTCGAACCAATCGCCTCGGCAATTGCCTGGTGGGATAGGCGCAGATCAATCGTGATGCCCTCACTGCTGGGGACCCCAAAATCGCGGCAGAGCACCAATAGGAAACTCACCAGTCGGGAGGACATGTCCCGGTGGGTGAGGGTTTCGATCATGGTCTCGGTTTGCAGGATTCGGGAGGAGAGGCCCTGAAGAAGCAACAGCCCCACGCTGGCGTCCTGTTCGATGGCCCTGCGCACGGAGGTGGCTGGCGCTGTCACCATCTCCACCCTGGTGAAGGCAATCGCGTGATAAAACCGGTCGGAGCGTTGGCCTGTCAGAAGCGACAACACGCCAAACAGGCTGTTCTCCCGCAGGAGGGCCACGGTGATTTCCTCTCCAGATTCATAGACCCGCGAGAGCCGAACGGCGCCGCGGCGCAGCAGATAGACCCTTTCGGCCGGATCCCCGGGGAAAAAGATGGTTTTGCCGCGTTCGATGGTTTCCACGCTGCTTCCCGAGAGGCCGCGAATCACCTCGAGCAGGGTGGGGGAACCCTGGCCGGCGCTGCCCATGCTGACCACAGTCCCTGGGGCGCCGGTTGACGGGGTGCTGGCGGTACGGCTGAATCCGTGGATCACGCCAACCATGGCAATGGAATAAGTATCGCGACGCTACGGAGCACCCTCGGCTCTCCAAGTAGCAACCCACACTTTTTGGGGCCTGATGTGGGCTCGCCCTTGCGCCCTGGCCCTTCACTAGTACGGATGCTTCCACTATCGGTAGTGTCCGTTACTTGTGAGCCGGGTTGATCCCGCTACATTCAGGTCAATGCGCCATTGCGGCCGCCAGCTTTCGACCCTTGGAGTGTTGATGACCGTCAGCCTGTCTGCCACCCCTGCCAATTCGCGCCATCCGCAGCGCCTTGAGGTGGTGGCCGGCACGGCCCATCGGCCGTCCCCAGGGGCCTTGGCGCCAGAGCCCTCCGTGACGCCAGAGCTGCCCCTGCGGTTGGTGGCCAAGCCCGAGGGGTTGCTGCAAATTCATACAGCTCCTTTTCGGGGCAGTTTCGGATCCGTCTTGAGCCAGGCGCTCCGCACCGCTGGCTTGGGCAGTCGGGTGCTGATCACCCAGTTGCTGAAAGGCGGCGTCGATCAGGG
>CAIYSK010000032.1 GCA_903928835.1 uncultured cyanobacterium | reverse complement strand
GCCCCCGTCTGAGCCGTTGCAGCGTCGTGGAAAAGATGGCCAGCTGGGGCTTCGGCAGCTGGGGCTTCAAATCCCGTTGCGCCGTGCCGCGAGGGCGCCTTGCACCATCGCCTTGGCTCCCACCACCACCCCCTCCAGGTCATAGGTGTTGGCGGCGGTGATGCGCACCGGAACCATGGTTCCGGGGGCAGCGCAAAGGCCGCCTTCGCCGGGCATCACCCGCACCTCGCCATCCACTTCAGGGGCATAGCGGCTACAGCGGCCCAGCATTTCGCCGGTGCTGGGGTTCTCCTGCTCGATCAACACGTCCACGATGCGCCCCACCCAGGTGGCGTTGCGCTCCGCGGCAATGGGTTGCTGCAGGGCCATCAGCCGCTCCTTGCGATCCTGGGCTACCTCCGGTGCAACGGGATCGGCGAGGTCTGCGGCGGCGGTGCCCTCTTCTGGCGAAAAGGTGAAAACCCCCACGTGGTCGAACTGTTGTTCCGCCACGAAATCGAGCAGGTGCTCGAAGTGGTCCTGGGTCTCGCCGGGAAAGCCCACGATGAAGGTGGTGCGCAGTACCGCTTCAGGGAGTTGCTCGCGAATCCGTTTGAGCAGGCCTGCTGTCACGTCGGCTTGCCAGGGGCGGTTCATGGCGCGCAGCACGTCAGGGTGGCTGTGCTGGAGCGGCAGATCGAGGTAGGGCAGCACGTTGGGCACCTCCCGATAGGCAGCCAGCACTTCGGGGGTGAGGCCTGTGGGGTAGGCGTAATGCACCCGAATCCAGGGGATTTCCACCTCCCCTAGGGCCCGCAGCAGCTCAGCAAGTTGGGGTTTTCCATAGATGTCGAGGCCGTAGTTGGTGGTGATCTGACTGATCAGCACCAGTTCTTGAACCCCTTGGCTCGCCAGGGTTTGGGCTTCGGCCACGATTGATTCGATCGGGCGGGAACGCTGGTCGCCGCGCAGCTTGGGGATGATGCAGAAGGCGCAGCGGTAGTCGCAGCCCTCAGCCACCTTGAGGTAGGCCACCGCCTCACTGGTGGTGCGGTAGCGGGGGAGATGTTCGTCGCCCACGAAGATGGGGTTGGCACTCACCTGGTTGACCCGCTCTCCGGCTTCGACCCGCTCGAGCACGCTCACGATGTGCTGGTAATCGCCCGTTCCCACAATGGCTTTGGCTTCAGGGAGCGACTCGAGGAGCTCCTCCTGGAAGTGCTGGGCTAGGCACCCAGCAATGATCAATTCTTTGCCCTGTTCAGCCAACTCCACCAGGGTGCGCACCGATTCCTCCCGGGCGTCTTGGATGAAGCTGCAGGTATTCACCACCACCACGCGGGCTTCGCTTTCGTCGGCGCTCACGCCGTAGCCGGCTTGGGCGAGTAGCCCGAGCATGTGCTCGGTATCCACCCGGTTTTTTTCGCAGCCCAGGTGGGCAAAGGCGACTGTGGGCTTGTTCATATCACTGGAAGCCATCCCTCCACCCTATGGGTGCGACTGGGATGACCGCCCATCGAACGGCTGCCACAATTCAGGTCATGCTTTGGTCCGCTCAACGGACGCCCCCCTGTGACTTCGACCCGCCTCAGTCAGCGCCTGAGTTCCAACCGTCGCCGGGGTGAGCCCGGGGGCAACCGCTGGATTCGGGTGGCGATTGCGGTGTTGGCCACCATCGGTGCGATCGACACGGGCTCGATCACCCTCAAGAAATGGGGACTGTTGGGGGCCCTGAGCTGTTCGAAGGATGCCTTTTTCGGCTGTAACGGCTGCGAGAAGGTCCTTTCCAGTGCCTGGGGAAGCCTGTTTGGCCAACCCCTTTCCCTGTTTGGCTTTTTGGCCTATGGGGCCGTCCTTTTGATGGCGGTGCTGCCCCTTGTGCTCACG
>CAIYSK010000031.1 GCA_903928835.1 uncultured cyanobacterium | reverse complement strand
GCAATGGCTACCCGTTGCTTCTGACCACCGGACAACTTCGCGGGCATGAAGTTGATGCGGTGCCCCAGGCCCACCTGCTCGAGGCCCTGCCGACAGCAGGCATCCATGGCAAGACGACCCTGGCTGCGCCAGCCAGGACCCACCTCAAGACCCAGCCGCACGTTTTGAAGGGCGGTCAGATAGGGCATCAGGTTATGCGCTTGAAAAATGAACCCCACCTTCTGACGCAACCGCGTCAGTTGTTGTTTGGAGGCACCCAGGAGTTCCTCGCCAAACAACCGCAGGCTGCCCTCCTGGGCAGCGCGGAGCCCACCCACCATGGTCAACAGCGTGGTCTTGCCTGACCCAGACGGCCCAGTGAGAATCACGATTTCGCCTGCATTGACCTGCAGCTCAATGTTCTTCAGCACTTGTTTCCGCTGGCCGGCCTCCTCAAACCAGTGGTTCAGGCCAGCAATGTGCACCGGTACATCGAGGTCCATTCAGAACACCTCGGCTGGATCCAGACGCCTGAGTTTGCCGGTGGCCAACCACCCAGATGCTGCACAGATCACCAGGGTGATAGCAAACACAAGACCGGCGCGGCCGAAAGTCATGGTCACCAGCAGACCGGTGGAGCGCAACAACACCTGATAAAGACCCATCGACACCAGCACACTGGGCACAAAAGCCAACGAGGCGAGAATCAAGGACTCCTGCAAAATGATGCCGACGACAAAACCGTCGGCGTAGCCCATGGCTTTCATGGTGGCGTATTCGCCGAGGTGATCCCCCACATCGGAGTAGAGGATCTGGTAGACGATGATCGCCCCGACGGCGAGTCCGACCAACACCCCTAGGTTGAAAATCAGGCCGAACGAGGTGTTGCGGCGCCAATGGGCCACCTCCCTATCGAGCAGCTGGGGGATGGTGAGCACCTGCACAGAGGGCTCCATGAAGTGCTCGAGGGTGGCCTGAACCCGTCGGACACTGACACCGGGTTCCAGCTGAATCACCCCGAGCTGGATGTCGTCGTTGCTGAGCTCGGGCAGAAATGTCTGAACGTTGCTGCTTGAGGTGATCAGGTTGATGTCAGCTGCAAAGGTCAGGCCCAGATTGAAGATGCCCACTACCTGAGCTGTCTGGCCGCGCAATTCTGTTGTGTAGCTCTGACCAGCGGCCAGGGTCTCGGCCACGGGGCCTGCCGCCGACTTAGAGGAACGGTCAAAGAACACGCTGTTGGGCCGCTGCAGCAGCGTGCGCTGCTCCTGCAAAACCGGCAGTCGCAGGGCGGGGTTGTCGGGGTTGACCCCAAATAGGAGCGCCTGTTTTTTCTGCCGGGAGTCGCGATTGATCCAGTCGATCTTGGCGACGTACAGCGGCGTGACCGCTTTCACGCCCTGCACACCTAGGGCCCGAGCCAGCTGAGATCGCGGCATGTTGAGGGGTTCACCCAAATTGGTGTAGCGCCGCGGCACCAGCACGAGCTGACCATTGATCTGTTGAATCGGTCGTTTCTGGCTGTCGTAGAGAGCGCCGGAAAGGCCCATCTGAAAGAACACCAACACATTGGCGAACCCGACGCCTGCAAGGGCTGCGAGCAGACGCATCGGTTTGTGAGTTAACTGCAACCAGGCCACTGGGGTGCGCGGCGACCAGCTCATGGTTGCGTTGACCTCTGCTGACGCTGGTCAGGGGTGAGGGGATCGAAGACGACATTCACCTGCATGTAGTTGATGCGACTGGCCTTGGCGATCACATCGGCAGGCAGGGCAACCTTGACCTCGACAACCCGCCGATCGACGTTGTCACCCGATTCGCCACTGAACACGCTCTGACGGCTCACCTGACGCGCGATCGCACTGACCTTGCCGCGAACCGTTTTGCCGGGAAACCCATCGGCCGTGATCGTCACTGCTTGATCGGGACGGATGTCAGGCAAGTCCGATTGGTAAACCTCGGCAATCACGCCCATCCGGGAACTATCTCCCATTTCCAGCAGGCCACCCTCGCCGATCTTGTCGCCCGGACGCGCAATGAGCTTGAAAATCGTTCCCGCATACGGCGCCCGAATCGTCGCCTTGTCAAGTTCGGCCTCATCCTTTGCCAGGGTGGTTCGGCTCTGGATCAGTTCGGCCTCAAGGGTGGCGCGGTTAGCCAGTTCCTCCTGCAGCTGGGCGGCGGCGGCCTCGGCCTCGGCCAGCTGCTTCTCCTTGCGGTTCGCCGAGGTGGCGCCAGAGGCATAGAGCTCCTGGGCGCGACGTGCCTCGGCATTGGCCTGGGTCAGCTTGGCCCGATAGCGGCGAATCACATTGTCTTGCGAGAGCAGCTTGCGCTCAGCCACGGCAATGCTGGCCTTCGCCTGATGCACCGAGGCCTGCAGAGTGGCCAAGCTTTCGAGGATCGCCAACGGCTGGTCCTTCTCGACCCGTTGCCCCTCGACCACAAAGATCTCGCGGACCCGGTCATTGCTCAGACTGCTGGGGACCGAGACCTTGCTGACGCCTCCGAGCGGTTCAACCCTGCCCAGAGCTGCCACGCGCCGGGGCAACAGGGCTGGGGAGTCTTGGTCTCCCTTGGGGAAGAGCTGGCAACCACCGCTAAGGGCGGCAAGCAGCACCAGCGACGCAGACAGGGCAACCGATCTGGCGCGATAAGCCATGCAGCAGCCCAGCTGGAATCCGCTTCATTTTGAGCTTCTTGTCAATGTTGGGCTTGTCACGGTGGGGGCGGCCCTTGACCGGCCCGCTAAATTCGCCCGACCTTTCTCCTTACCCCCTCACCATGGCGAAGCGCTCCCTCACCAGCCTCAGCTCTGACGATCTCCGCGGAAAGCGGGTGCTGGTACGGGTCGACTTCAACGTACCGCTCGATGACGCCGGCGCCATCACCGATGACACCCGGATCCGGGCCGCCCTGCCCACCATCAACCACCTCACTGGCCATGGCGCCAAGGTGATCCTTGCGGCCCACTTCGGCCGGCCCAAGGGCGAAGTCAACGAATCCATGCGGCTCACCCCCGTGGCAGCCCGCCTGGAAGAACTGCTTGGCAAACCGGTGGTGAAGACCGATAGCTGCATCGGCCCCGATGCCGAAGCCAAGGTGGCCGCCATGGCCGAAGGCTCTGTGGTGCTGCTCGAAAACGTGCGCTTCTTCGCCGACGAAGAGAAGAACGACGAAGGCTTTGCCAAGCAACTCGCCGCCCTGGCGGACGTCTATGTGAACGACGCCTTTGGCGCCGCCCACCGGGCCCATGCCTCCACCGAAGGCGTGACCAAGTACCTGAGCCCCAGCGTGGCCGGGCTGCTGATGGAGAAGGAGCTGCAATACCTGCAGGGCGCCATCGATGAGCCCAAGCGCCCCCTGGCCGCCATCGTGGGCGGCTCCAAGGTGAGCTCCAAGATCGGCGTGCTCGAAGCCCTGATCGACAAGTGCGACAAGGTGCTGATCGGCGGCGGCATGATCTTCACCTTCTACAAAGCCCGGGGCCTGGCCGTGGGCAAGAGCCTGGTGGAAGAAGACAAGCTGGAGCTCGCCAAGGAACTCGAAGCCAAAGCCGCGGCCAAGGGCGTGCAGCTGCTGCTGCCCACCGACGTGGTTCTGGCCGACAACTTCGCCCCCGACGCCAACAGTCAGACCGTGGCGATCGACGCCATCCCCGATGGCTGGATGGGCCTGGATATCGGCCCCGATTCGATCAAGGCTTTCCAGGACGCCCTGGCCGACTGCGAGACCGTGATCTGGAACGGTCCCATGGGCGTGTTTGAGTTCGACGCCTTCGCCGCCGGCACCAACGGCATCGCCCACACCCTCGCCGACCTCAGCGCCAAGGGCTGCTGCACTATCATTGGGGGTGGTGACTCCGTGGCTGCCGTAGAAAAGGTGGGAGTAGCCGACAAGATGAGCCACATCTCCACCGGCGGTGGCGCCAGCCTGGAGTTGCTCGAAGGCAAGGTGCTGCCAGGCGTGGCGGCCCTCGATGAGGCCTGAGCCAAGAGCTAGCTCAGATCATCTTTCCTGAAGGAAGGATTTGAGAGGGGCCCCTGATGGGGCCCTTTTGGGTTGGCAGGCTCAGAAGCCAGGCTTGGGCTGATCGCCCCAACCCTTTTGCTTGATCTCACGCCCTTGGGGGGTAGGCAGACCGTAGCGCTGGTTGAGGGCCTGCCACTCCGTCATTTCCTGGTGGCGCAAGTCCCGGCGGGCTTGCTGACCAGTCTGGAGGCAGGTATCGACGGCACTCTTGTCACGGGCCTGATCAAGGCACCGCTCACTCTGGTCGAGCCGGCTTAGGCGCTGACGGTAAAAACGTTCTTCCAGACTGCGTTGGGCCTGAAAAAACCCATGCCGCTGAGCCGCACTCATCGCGCTGAAGACCTCCAGCCGCTGGCTCTTGAGTTTTTGGATCTGTTCGCGGCCCTGGCCAGACAAGGGGGCCGGGGCCGGTTCGGCCACGGCTGCTGGTCCAGTAAGCGCTGTTCCAGTGAACACAAGGCCCGTGAGAACGGTGCCCCCCAGGAGCAAGGCGGCGCGGATCGCCGAAAGAGTTTTGGAGTTGCGTAAACCCATGGATTGTTCGGAAGGGAAGTGAGGCGGTAACGAACTCATCCTCCTGGCTAGCTCCCCCAGGACATATGACTGGATCAGGGTCAAGCTGTGACCGGATCTGACTGAAGCCACGCCCTTGCCCCCACCTCCCTAGAGCGAGCGGCCGCGCAAGACAACGGCAAAGCCCTCCTCCGAGCGAATCGCCTCGAGGGACCCGCCATGGGCTAAAGCGACCCGCAAAGCAATGGCCAGGCCCAATCCGCAGTGGCCTTGGCCGCTCCGGGACTGTTCAATGCGGTGGAACGGCTTCAGAGCCTGCTCCCAAGCATCCGGGCCAATCCCTTCCCCGCGATCCCACACCTCAATTCGAAACCCCTCGCCGGCTGGCAGGTCAGACCTCAGCACCAAACGCAGGGGGAGACGGCCATAGCCAAGGCAATTATCAATGAGATTGCCCACGGCCCTTGCCAGGGCCGTGGGCTGCACCCTGCGCTCCAGATGTTCGAGATCAAGCACCACCTGATCCGCCTCCAAAGGGGCGCTGAGCTCGGCTAGCCAAGCGTCCAGGTTCACCACGACAGCCGGTTCGGCATCGCCGCCGCCCGCAAACAACAGAAACTGCCCGGTGATGCGCTCCAAGGCATCGAGATCGGCCGCTGCGCGCTGGCGATCACGGGACAGGAAGTCGCCCCCCTGTTCAAGCCGAAGCCGCAGGCGGGTCAAGGGGGTTTTGAGGTCGTGGGCCACCCCCGCCAACATCAACGCTCGCTCCTGGTCTTTCGACTCCAAGGATTGAGCCATGGTGAAAAATTTCTCATTCACCCGCCGTACCGACCGAGTGCCATGCGGTGCAAATGACCAGATACCGCCTCTCATTAGCGCTTCGTAGCCCCCCTCCAGCTTCCGCAACGGCCTTTCAACCTCCAACCACAGGAACACCAAGGTGGTGGTCAGCGATCCGATCACAAGGGCCAGGGAAGCCCCCAACAACTCAGCATCGGGCTGAAAGGCCTGGGGAGGATGCAACGGCACAAACAACCACACCTGCTTCTTCTTAGACAGCAACTGCACCCAGGCCCCCCGCCGATGGCCCGACGTCGGCAACACCAAAGGGCAACGCACCGAACTTTTGCAGAGGCCCTGCTGCAACAGGAAGGATTGGTGGACGATCACTGGATCGCTGGTGGTGGGGGGGCTTGCGGCCTCCACCAAGGGCAGCCCCGTCAGCCTCTGAGCTTCCGCAGTGGGCAGTTGAAGTTGATCGAGCGCAACCTTCGCAAACTTAATATCGAAGCCCAACTCATAAACCAGGTCGAAGACCTCAGCGTCATTCAACCGATGGGTCAGCAGGCCTTGCAGAAATGCAAAAAGAAAAACCGACGCGCTGATCAACAGCAGGGAGTACTTAACGTGAAATCGGCTTTCCATCGGGTACAAACACGTAGCCATAGCCCCACATCGTCTGGACGTAACGGGGCCTAGTGGGATCAGGCTCGACCAACTTGCGAACCCGCGACACTTGCGCATCGATGCTGCGGCTATCGGTCGAGGACTCGGGACCCCGGGCAAGCCCGATCAACCGCTCCCGCGACAGGGGTCGGTGGGGGTGCTGCACAAACGCCGCCAGCAAGCCGAATTCGCCGCCGGTTAGGTGCACCACTTCGCTACCGCGTTGCATGGTGCGCGATGCGAGATCCAGCACGATGTTCCCAAACGCCACCGGCTCCCCCGCAGCCAAGGGAGTACCCGCTGGCAGGGCAACAGTCCGGCGCAAGACCGCCTCAATTCGAGCCGTGAGTTCCCGGGGCAGGAAGGGTTTGCCGAGGTAATCGTCGGCGCCTTGTTCCAGGCCAATGATGCGATCCACCGCGTCTCCTTTCGCTGTAAGCATCACCACGGGCAGTGGGTCGCCTTCGTCGCGGAGGCGCCGCAGCAGGGTGAGACCGTCATCGCCGGGGAGCATCACATCGAGCACCACCAAGGCGGGGCGCTCGATGTGCAGAAAAGCCATCATCTGCTCGCCGGAGGCGAACGTCCGCACAACATAGCCCTGGTTGCTGAGGTAGCTGCTCAGCAAGTCGAGCTGTTCGGGGTCGTCGTCCACGACCCAGATTTGCGATGACTGACCTAAACCCATAGGGCAAACGACTAGCCCTTATTGAAAGTAATCCTATCCATTCCTTAGTTCGACTAGGGATTCAGCCCCGCCTGATCCGCCACCACCCGCACGCGCTTGGTGGCGGTCACGATCCCCTTGGGGTGCACCAGTAGTACCGCCCAGGTTTGGTCGCCGGGGGTGAGCGGGGCTTGGACGGTTTTAAACAACCCTCCGCCCCCCAAGGCGCCCAGCTGGAGGTTGGGGCTGGCCAGGGTGTTCACCTGGCCGTCGGTGAGGGCGGACAGCCCCCCCGCAAGAACGGCGCCATCGAGGGGATCGTCAAACACCACATCCACGTCGTAGCGCTGGCCCGTGAGAACCGCATCGGGGATGAGCAGGCTGACGGGCAACAGGACACCGGCGGAATGGAGCAGGGATTGCTCCTTGATCACCCTTTGGCTGTTAATCCGTCCGCCATCACTGCTGAGGGCAAGCAGCTGCACCGCCTCAAAGGCATAGGTATGGGAACCATCCTTGCGACTGCCCACCACCTTGATCTGGGTGGTCGCGGTGCCATCTTTGAGTGGGACGCCAGGGCTCACCAGCCATTGGGCATCGGGGAATTCCTTCAAGAGGCTGCGGCGCCGCAGACCCACCAAGGTGGGATCCATACCCGGCCCAGCCTCCAAAACCGCCGAGAGATCGCCCTGGCCGTTGAAGGCCCGTTCGAGGGCCTGCAGCTGAAGCGCGGTGGGTGCTTGGGCCGCTGCGGCAGCTGCTGTCCAGGGGGATGGCAGGAGCCCAGAAGCCCCCAAGGCCAGCACGGCCGTCGCCCATGCCCGCAAGCGGAACCGGGAACCCAAGCGAAAACGCGGCATCGAGCCTGGTGAAACGGCTTTTAAGTTAGGCCGGCCCCCAGGCTTTGCCGATGCCCCGGCTCTTGATTGCTGCAAGCGGAACCGGCGGCCACCTCTTTCCGGCCCTAGCCGTAGCCGAGGCCATGCCAGAAAGCTGGGAAGTGCAGTGGCTGGGCGTGCCCGACCGACTCGAGCGGCAGCTCGTGCCCAAGAGCTACCCCCTCCACACCGTGCGCTGCGGTGGCCTCCAGGGCAAGGGCGGACGCCAACTGCTCAGCCTGCTCCAGTTGCTCCAGGCCATCCAAGCCGTGCGGCGCCTGATTCGCCGCGAGCACATCAGCGCGGTGTTCAGCACCGGTGGCTACATCGCCGCCCCGGCGATTTTGGCGGCCCGCTGGTGCGGGGTGCCTGTGGTGCTGCACGAGAGCAATGCCATGCCAGGCAAGGTGACCAGGCTCCTGGGCCGCCATTGCACCCGCCTGGCGATCGGCCTCCCCCAGGCTGCCCAGCGGCTGCGGGGATGCGGGCCCGTGGTCACGGGCACCCCGGTGAGGCGAGAGTTTTTGAAGCCAACGACCCTGCCCCCCTGGGTGCCCCAGGGCATGGGGCCCCTGCTGCTGGTAATGGGCGGCAGCCAGGGGGCCGTGGGCCTCAACCGCATGGTGCGGCCCTTGCTCCAGGCTCTGGTGGCCCATGGGGTGCGGGTGGTGCATCTCACCGGCAGCAACGACCCGGAAGCGGGCCAAGGCCCGCTCGCAGGGGTGGTGGAACGCCCCTTCTCCGACGAAATCCCAGCGCTGCTGCACCACGCAGACCTGGCCATCAGCCGTTCGGGAGCCGGCAGTTTGAGTGAACTGGCCGTCTGCGGCACCCCCGCCATTCTGGTGCCCTATCCCGCCGCCGCCGACCAACACCAGGAGGCCAATGCCGCCGCCGCCGCCGCCCTGGGTGCGGCCGTGATCGTGCACCAACACGACCCAGAAGCCCCCGGTCTGGGGCGCACCCTCTGGCGCCTGCTCGGGCCCCGACTGCGCGGGGCCGCCCCCCCAGCAGATCCCCTCGTGGCCATGGGGGCCGGCATGCATCAACTCGCCCACACCAAGGCCGATCAACAGCTGGCCCAGCTGTTGCAGCAACTAGTGCCCCAGGGTTCGGCCCCCTAAGCCAACCCCAGCCGGCACCCTTCCTCGGCCAAGGCAGCCACCAGCCGCCGATTGTTGCGGCGGGAGAGGTAGCCCAGGCGCAACCAATTCGCACCGAGTTCCGGGAAGGAGCGGCAATCCCTCAGCAGGATGCGGTGACGCTGCTCCAGGGCTTCCCTCAGGGGTTGCAGGGATTGGCTGGAGCGGAGCAGGAGGTAGTTGGCCGCCGAGGGCATAGGCACCAAACCAGGCAAACGGGCCAACTGGCCAGCCAGCCAGGCCCCTTCTGCGGCAACCCAGGCCTGGGCCCGGCCGCACCAGCGGCCATAGCGCTGGGGATTCGCCAAAACCGCTTCCCCCAAGCTCGCCGCCAGGCCATTCACCGGCCAGGGATCCCGCCAGCTCGCCCAACGCCGGAGCCGCTCCGGACTCGCCAAGGCATAGCCCAAACGCAAACCCGCGACCCCATAGAGCTTGGTGAGGCTGCGAATCACGATCAAGTTGGGATAGCGGCCGAGCCAGGGAATCAGCGACTGGGCTTCCCCACCAGGCACCAGGGGCAAAAAGGCCTCATCGCAGACCACCAACCGATAGCGCTCAAGCATTGGCTCAAGCGAAGCGCAACTCCAGAGGCGACCGGTGGGATTG
>CAIYSK010000030.1 GCA_903928835.1 uncultured cyanobacterium | reverse complement strand
GGGGTTAGAGAGAGGCCGGATCACGTCTTGATCTGCCCTGGGAACTGATGCCACATCAGCCAGGACCTCAACCAGGGTTTTGCCTTCGACGGTGCTGCAGTTGCCGTGAAGAAGCCCGGCATCGAGAAGCAATTTCATGACCTGGGGAATGCCGCCTGCGGCATGGAGATCGGTCGTTACATAACGGCCACTGGGCTTGAGATCACAAATGACCGGAACCTTCTGGCGGATCAGTTCGAAATCGTCAATGGACAGGGGCACCCCTGCCGTGCGGGCAATCGCCAGGAGGTGAAGAACGGCATTGGTGGAGCCGCCCACCGCCATGATCACGGCAATCGCATTTTCAAAGGCTTCCCGGGTCAGGAGATCCAGGGGGCGAATGTTCTTGGCAATCGCCTCAACCAAGACTTCAGCTGATCGGGCAGAACTATCGGCTTTTTCGGGATCCTCGGCGGCCATCGTCGAGCTACCAGGCAGGCTCAGGCCCATGGCCTCAATCGCCGAACTCATGGTGTTTGCCGTAAACATTCCCCCACAACTTCCTGCCCCTGGACAGGCATTCTTTTCAACGGCCATGAGTTCTTCATCGTCAATCTTGCCTGCAGCAAATTGACCAACGGCTTCAAAAGCACTCACCACTGTGAGGTCGCAGCCCCCCAGTTTTCCTGGCTTGATGGTGCCGCCATACACAAAGATCGCCGGAATATTCATCCGGGCCATCGCCAGCATGGCGCCGGGCATGTTCTTGTCGCAGCCACCAACGGCAAGCACCCCATCCATCGATTCACCGTTACAGGCTGTCTCGATGGCATCGGCGATCACCTCCCGGCTCACCAGGGAGTACTTCATCCCTTCGGTGCCCATGGAGATGCCATCACTGACGGTGATGGTTCCAAAAAGCTGGGGCATCGCGCCAGCTGCCTTGGCGGCCGCTTCTGCCCGCAGGGCTAGGTCGTTGAGCCCCATGTTGCAGGGCGTAATCGTGCTGTAGCCGTTGGCGATACCAATGATCGGCTTGTTGAAATCGCCATCGCCGAACCCAACCGCGCGCAACATGGCCCGGTTGGGGGACCGTTGGATTCCTTGGGTGATCGCGGCGGAACGGAGCATATTCAGCGTGGGTGGGGCTGGATAGTCAACCTACCGGCTGGTGGCCATGCCCTCTAACTGACGGCGCACGTCTTCGATGGCTTGGTTCAATTCATGCACCTTGTTGTGCAAGTCCTTCTGTCCCTGGATGCGGCTCAAGGGACGGGCCCCGGGGGATGGATCGAATTCCTCGGCCTCGGCATGGCGTGAGAGGCGCAGGACCCGCTGTTGCCTTCCATCCAGCCGACGCTTCTCCGCCTCAGCTAGCAACCACCAGGCCAGGCCCGCTGCACCAATGAGGGCACCGGCCATGCCACTGACCATGCCGCTGGATCCACTACGGGAACCCAAGTCGCCGTTACGAACGCCCATACAAGTAGGTCTTGAATGTCCAGCCTAGGGAGTTGGTGGGGGAGTATCTGCTCCGATTGCGCCAAAGAGGCGGGCTGAAACATGGCCCATGCCTGGAACAATCCGTCCATGGGCATCCAGATCCGGATCGATACAGGCGGTGTAAAGGGTGAGATTGGCGAAGCGTTCGCCCACGGCCTTGAGTCCGGCACTTGATGCCAGGGCTGACACCACCCTCAGGCGGTCGCCTTCAACCCCGCGGGCCTGGAGTTGCTCCAGGGCATTGATTAGCCCTTGGCCGGTGGCGATTTCGGAGGCAAACACCAGCACGCCGCAGCGGGCATCGATGACCTCTGGCAGCCCGTTGAAGCCGTGACCCAGGTGGGCAACCTGGGCTGAGGGGAGCACCGCCTGGGCCCCCTGCCAGAGGCCCAGGCCCGAACGCAGCAATGGAATCGCTACCAGGGGAACCGCAGGATCCACGATCTCCCCCTGGGTTGGGGCCAAGGGGGATTCAATCGCGATCGGGCTATGGGGAAGCCAATCGCGCAGGGCCTCATAGGTGAGCCAGCGACCCAATTCGGCGGTCGCACTGGCATAGATGGCGGTGGGGGTGTGGCGATCCCGCAACACGCTTAACCAATGGCCAATCAAGGGGTGGGGGGGTACCACCACCCGCAGGGTCATTGCCATGTTTGGCATAACTTGATGGCCCACCGTAGTTGCGTGCCCTTGACCTCCGTTGTTCGTCGTTGCCCGCGAGGGCTGGTTGTTGCCCTGCTGGGTTTGTGCCTGCTGGTTGGCTTGGCGCAACCGGCGGCTGCAATCACGGCACCGGAATTACGCAGTCAACGGTCATTGCAGGATTTGCAACCCGACATGCACGGCCGCAATCTCCAACAGCAGGAGTTTCTTAAAGCCTCCTTGGTGGGCTTCGATCTCAGCGACAGCGATCTGCGTGGAGCCGTATTTAATAGCTCAGATTTGAAGGGCGCCAATTTCCAAGGCGCCAACCTCGAAGACGTGGTGGCCTATGCCAGCCATTTCGAAGACACCGATCTCTCGAATGCGGTGTTGCGCAACGCCATGTTGATGCAAAGCCATTTCAAGGGGGCCACGATCACGGGTGCCGATTTCAGTGATGCTGTCCTCGATTTGCCCGAACAAAGAGCCCTTTGTTTGCGCGCTACAGGAACAAACCCCACCACAGGGGTTCAAACCCGCGAGAGCCTGGCCTGCCGTACCTGAGTTCAGGGTTTGGTCGCAACTAGGTTGATGGTCCTGGTCCCGCTGATCCCACCCATCCCCTGCTCGGACCCGTTCTTCGGATGACCACTCGTTTGAATCGCCTTCCGGTCACTGTTGTGACGGGATTTTTAGGGGCAGGCAAAACCACCCTGCTGCGCCAGCTGTTGCTCTCCAGCGGTCTGCGGCTCGCCGTACTGGTGAATGAATTTGGGGAGGTTGGCATCGATGGTGACCTGCTGCGCAGTTGTGGGTTTTGCCCAGAGGAGGAGCTCGAGGGTCGCCTTGTCGAGCTAGCCAATGGGTGCCTGTGCTGCACCGTTCAAGATGATTTCCTACCCACGATGGAGCGGCTGTTGGAGCGGGCAGACCAGCTCGACGGCATCGTCGTGGAAACCAGTGGCCTCGCCCTTCCCGAACCGTTGATTGCGGCCTTCGCTTGGCCAGAGATTCGAACCCGAACCCGGGTGAACGGCGTGGTGGCCGTGGTTGATGGTGAGGCCCTGGCGGCCGGCCATGTGGTGGCCAACCCTGAAGCCCTTCAAGCCCAACGCTTGGCCGATCCAAGCCTGGATCACGCCACGGCCATTGAGGATCTCTTCCAAGAACAGCTCGAAGCCGCCGATCTGGTGCTGGTCAGCCGGGCAGACAGCCTCGATCCAGCGGCGTTGGCCGCATTGCAGGTCCGCCTGCATCCATCCCTGCGGCCAGGGACACCTGTCTTACCCATGGAACGGGGGCAGATTGATCCGGCCCTGGTGTTGGGGCTCAGTCGCCCCAGCAATGACCTTTGCCACGGGGGCGATCACGATCATGACGACCATCACGAGCATG
>CAIYSK010000029.1 GCA_903928835.1 uncultured cyanobacterium | reverse complement strand
GTGGCCGCATCGGTGGTGGGCCGGCGCATGAGCGACAGCATCGGCCAGGCCCTCAGTGGCGTGGTGGGCCTCGGCATCATCGGCCTGCTGATCGCCATGGTGGTGCAGATCGTGGGCGGGATCTTCGCTCCAGCCACCTTCCATGGCACAGGCCTCGAGCTGCTGATAGCCGGCTTCGGCACCGTGATCTTTGTGGGAGCGGCGTTTGTCGACTTCTACACGATGCCCCGCACCTATAGCGACGACCAATACCTGGCGGGCGCCCTGGGGATGTACCTCACCTACATCAACCTGTTCATCTTCATCCTGCGCCTGATCATTGCCCTCCAAGGTGGTGGTCGCCGCGACTGATTAGTCCAACAGTTTCAAACACTGGTTACTCCAGGTTCAACCGTCAAAAACCCCGAAACCAGGTTGTGTATTGCCCATACAGAACCTGGTTTTTTGTTGGGAAGCCAACGGTTTCAACGGTTTGGGCAGCTCCCATCCGGCAGCTCAGATCGGATCTTCCGCCACCGCCAAGATCGCCTCAGCAATCGCCCGCTTCTGGTCGGCGTCGTAGCCCCAGCGGTCCAGAAAGGCCAGGTCATCGCCAGGGGCAGCACCCTGGGCTGCAGCCAGCAGCGACTCCAGGCGCAGCTTCACCGCCTCTGGCTCCAGGCAACGAAGCAGTTCGGTGCAGCGCAACTGCACCCGCTCGGACGCCCCCTGCTGGGCAGGATCACCGGAGCGGCCGTGGTGCAGCGCCATGGCGGTGCTCATCGCCAAATTGCGCACGCTCAAATCCACCACCCCCTCACCTGCAGAGCGCAACTGGATCACCACCGGATCTGGCAGGCGATCCATCAGCGGGCAATCCCCAGCCAGGCTCACCACAAAAAAGCCCCGGGCCCCATCCCGGCTTGCCACCAACTCCGTCACCCGATCGGCCAGCACCTCATCACTGAGCTCACCCCGCTCCCAAAGGCCTAGCCACTGGGCCGTGATCTCCATGGCCTGTTGGAAATTGGGCTGGGGATTGGCGGGGGAATTGGCAGGCAAATTTGAGTCGGGGGGAGCTGGATCAACCATGGGGGCCGGTGAACTGGCAGTGTTGAGGTTATGGAGTCAAGCCACGCCAACGACGTCGAG
This sequence comes from uncultured cyanobacterium, assembly GCA_903928835.1. Lineage (GTDB taxonomy): Bacteria > Cyanobacteriota > Cyanobacteriia > PCC-6307 > Cyanobiaceae > Cyanobium_A. The sequence goes on along the minus strand of CAIYSK010000029.1, from coordinate 1,955 downwards.
AGCGGCCAACTGCTGCCGATCCCCGATCCGGCCGAATCGGCACGGTTGCTGGCGGGCCTGGGGGCCGAGGGCCCAGGGGGCACGCCGGAGGGGTTTCGCTCCGGTTTTGTGGCCCTGATCGGCCGGCCCAACGTGGGTAAATCCACCCTGCTCAACCAATTGGTGGGCACCAAGGTGGCCATCACCTCCCCCATCGCCCAAACCACCCGCAACCGGCTGCGGGCAATCCTCACCACCCCCAGCGCCCAGCTGGTGCTGCTGGATACCCCTGGGATCCACAAGCCCCACCATCTTCTCGGCGAACGGCTGGTGCAAAGCGCCCGCGGCGCCATTGGCGAAGTGGATGTGGTGCTGCTCCTGGTGGATGGCAGCGAACCGGCGGGCCGGGGGGATGGATTCATCGTGGATCTGTTGCGCCATTGCCGGGCCCCGGTGCACGTGGCGCTCAACAAGAGTGATCGGGTCGATCCCGAGCGGTCTGAGGAGCTGCTTGTCAGTTATCGCAGGATGCTCGCTGGCGAGGGGGACTTCGCCATCCCCGAGCCTCGCCCCAAGCTCAACTGGCCCCTGCACCCCTGCAGCGCCCTCAATGGCGACGGCACCGAAGCCCTGGTGCAGGCGTTAGCGGCCGAATTGCCCCTCGGCCCCCAGCTCTATCCCGCCGATGCGGTCAGCGACCAACCCGAGCAGCTGCTCATGGCCGAATTGATCCGCGAGCAGGTGCTGCAGAACACCCGCGAGGAAGTGCCCCATTCGGTGGCGGTCAGCATCGATCGTGTCGTCGACGATGGCCCCCGCACAGCCATCCTGGCCACGGTGCTGGTGGAGCGCTCCAGCCAGAAGGGAATCCTGATCGGCAAGGGCGGCCAGATGCTCAAAACCATTGGCCAGGGGGCCCGGCTGCAGATGGAGAAGGTGTTCTCAGGGCCGGTGTATCTGGAGTTGTTTGTGAAGGTGGTGCCCGGCTGGCGGCGCAATGCGGCCCGGCTGGCTGAGCTGGGCTACCGGGGCGATTGAGCTGCCACCACTGAACTACTGCCAGCTGAGAGAATGGAGGCCATGAGCGAGTCTGCAACCCCTGCCATCCCCTTCCCGCCCCAGGAGATCGGTGATTTCCTGCGCTTCTGCGCCGGCGAGTGGATGGGCCTCAACAGCACCTTTGCCCTCGACGAGCCCACGGCCCTAGCTGCAGAAGACAACGCCCCAGACGGCGATGAGTGGCACACCAGCGAGCGCGGCGAACTGGTGGTGACCTACCTCGAACCCCAGGCAGGCGGCGAACCGGGCGGCCTCAGCCAAGGCCCCAAGGGCGGGGTGCCACAGCAACTGCTCTTCCACAGCGATGGCAGCTACCACTGCGGGGCTGATCAGGGCCGCTGGCAGCTCTGGCCCGATGGCAGCCTGGAGCTGGTGATTGATGCCCAAGGCCAGCAGGTACGCGAACGCCTCTGGTTCACCAAGCCCAACCTGCGCCTGCGCTCCAGCGTGGCCAACCAGGGCGATGGCAGCCCGGCCCAGGCCCACTTCAGCTCTGAGATTCGGCGGGTGAGCAAGGCCTAGAACCCATGGCCCCCCTGCTGCCATGAGACTTGATGTGGTGAGCCTGGCCCCTGAGGCCTTTGCGCCCCTGCTGGGGCTAGGTGTGATCGGCCGGGCCTTTGGCGCTGGCATCGCCGAGCTCCATACCCACAATCCCCGCGATTACACCACCGACAAGTACCGCAAGGTCGACGACGAGCCCTACGGCGGTGGCGCCGGCATGGTGCTCAAACCCGAACCGGTGTATGCCGCCTTCGGGGCCATCCCCGTCCTGCCGCGGCGGCGGGTGCTGCTGATGAGCCCCCAGGGCCAGCCTCTGCTTCAGGCCGATCTGCGCCGGTGGGCGACGGACTACGACCAGCTGGTGTTTCTCTGCGGCCACTACGAGGGGTTCGACGAACGGATTCGCCCCCTGG
>CAIYSK010000028.1 GCA_903928835.1 uncultured cyanobacterium | reverse complement strand
GCTTGCCTCAGTTTTGCGCTTGATTTTGCGCTTTTCGGCCCCGCCGGGCGTGCCAGCGACACCCTGACCGAAAAAAGACCCCTTGCGGCGCAAGGAGTCTGACAGGATGGAGCCAAGCGGATTCGAACCGCTGACCCCCTGCATGCCATGCAGGTGCTCTACCAGCTGAGCTATGGCCCCATAGGTGCACTTGGCAAGCGGCACGTTGTTCGTTCCGCTGCAGCCTTGCGGCCTCGCCTGATGCCCTTAAAGCTTACAACGTCATCTGGTGCCGCTTGATGGTTGTTAAACCTGGCGCCAGACCGCGACCAGCTTGCCCTGCACGGTGACCTGTTCGGCGGGTACCACGATTGGGCTATAGGAGGGGTTGGCCGCTTCCAGGTGTACCTCCGCTCCCTTGCGGTGGAAGTGCTTGAGGGTGGTGCCGCTGCCCGGTACCAGGGCGCTCACGATGGTGCCGGGTTTGATACGGCTGGGATCTTGCACCGGCTCCATTAGCACCACGTCCCCATCGGCAATGTGGGCATCCACCATCGAGTCGCCATTCACGGTGAGGGCAAAGAGCCCGCGGGTGTCGAGCACTGGAGCCAGGTCGAGTCGTTCCTGTACGTCGTCATAGGTGTCGATGAGCCCCCCGGCCGCCACGGCCCCCAGGACCGGGATGCCGCTGGTGAGTCCGCCCAGGAGCTGGAGGGTGCGGGCCTGGCCCTCTTGCCAGGTGATCCAGCCCTTTTGCTGCAGGTGGCGCAGCCGGCTCTGTATTGGAGCCGGGGACCGCAGCCCCATGGCTTCCATCATCTGGCGAATGGAGGGGCTGTGGCGATGGCTGCCGATGTAGTCGGCCAGCCAGTCGTAGAGCTCCTGCTGGGCGCCGGTCAGGGGCTGGGAATCGACGAGGCGCTGTGAACTGATCACCGGCAATACAGATGAACCACTCCTCCCTTTTTGACAGAGTCGGGCGCGCTTGTCTACCCCTGGCTCCTCCTTTTTTTAGCCCATGCCGCCCAGTAGGGCAGCCAGGAGGGCCTGTTGGGCGTGCAAACGGTTCTCGGCCTGGTCGAAGATCCGGCTGCTAGGGCCTTCCATGGCGCCGGCGCTGATTTCTTCGCCGCGGTGGGCCGGCAGGCAGTGCAGCACGATGGCCCGGCCGTCCGCTTCGGCCACCAGGGCTTCATCAAGGCACCAGCCTGAAAAAGTCCCTTCCCGGGCGGCCTGCTCCTCCTCCTGGCCCATGGACGCCCACACATCGGTGTAGAGGGCATGGGCATCGCGGGCGGCGGCCAGGGGCCCATGCACCACGTCCACGCGGCAGCCGTTTTGGCTGGCGATGGCTTGGGATTGCGCCAAAACCTCGCTGCTGGGCTCAAAGCCCACGGGGCAGCCCACCCGCACGTTGACCCCCAGCAGGGCGCCTGTGAGCATGAGGGAGTGGGCCACGTTGTTGCCATCTCCCACATAGGCCAGGGTGAGCCCGGCCAGATTGTGGGGGTTGCCGCCGAAGGCTTCGGCCAGGGTGAGGTAGTCGGCCAGGGCCTGGCAGGGGTGCTCCAGGTCGGTGAGGGCATTGATCACGGGGATCGAGGCCCAGTGGGCGTACTCAGCCAGCTCGTCCTGGGCGAAGGTGCGAATGGCGAGGGCATCCACGTAGCGGCTCAGCACCCGGGCCGTATCGGCCACCGGTTCGCCCCTGCCCACCTGGGTCACCTGGGGATTGAGATCGAGGGTTTGGCCGCCGAGGCGGGCCATGGCCACCGAGAAACTCACCCGGGTGCGGGTGGAGGCCTTGGTGAAGATCAGGCCCAGCACCTTGCCGGCCAGGTCAATCTGCCGCTGGCCGCTTTTCAGCTCCCCTGCCAGCTGGAGCAGCGCCAGGGTCTGCTCCCGGCTCAGATCCGCGGCGGAGAGAAGGTCGCCGCCCCGCAGGGGGATCAGGGCTTCCAGGCCTGGGTGGGCGCCAGCCATCGGGGCGTCTCAAAGAACCCTTGTAGGTCAACACCCTCTGCGCTGTCTACTGGCTCAAGCAAAGACAGGTTGTCGTTAAACCAAGGCCGTGATGGCCGAGGTGATCGCCCCATAGCAGCGCTCGAGCTGCTGATCACTGATGCTGAGCGGCGGTAGCAGGTACACCACGTTGCCGAGGGGCCTGAGGTAGACCCCCTGCTCCATGCAGTGGCGTTGGATCTGCAGGCCGATGGGGTTGAGGTAGCTGGCCTCGCCGGCATCCACCTCGAAGGCGGCCACGGTGCCCATACAGCGCGGATGGTGGACGCCGGGGTGCTGGCTCAGGTGCTCTAACAGCGGCCGATGGCGGCCTTCGAACTGCTGGAAGCGTTCAGGGGTTTGCTCCAGCAGATCGAGGCTGGCCAGGGCCGCAGCGCACCCCAGGGGATTGGCCGTGAAGCTGTGGCCATGGAAGAAGGTGTCTGTGGGGCGATCACTGATGAACCCCTGGTAGATCCGCTCGCTGGCCATGGTGACCCCCATGGGCAGGAAGCCGCCGGTGAGCCCCTTAGAGAGGGCCATCAGATCCGGTTGAATGCCGGCTTTTTGGCAGGCAAACAGGGCTCCCGTGCGGCCAAAGCCGGTCATTACTTCGTCGGCGATTAGCAGGGCGCCGGCGGCGCTCACCCTGGCCGCTACGGCCCTGAGGAAGGCGGGCCTGACCATGCGTAGGCCAGAGGCCCCTTGGATCAGGGGCTCGAGAATCACCGCGGCCGTGGGGGTGGCCAGGGCCTGCTCTAAGTCGGCCAGGGCCTGCGCCTCCTTGGCTTCGACATCCCCATCCCCCCACCAGGTGTGGGGCCAGGCCCCGCGGCTGACGTTGAACAGCAACGGCTCATAGGCGGCCGTAAACAGGGAGCGATCGCCCACCGCCATCGCGCCGAAGGTGTCGCCGTGGTAAGCCCCGCTAAAGGCAATGAGCTGGCGCCGCTCAACACCTGGATTGCCCCCATCGGCACCGCCGTCTTGGTTGCGCCACCACTGCCAGGCCATTTTCAGGGCCACTTCCACGGCGGTGGAGCCGTTGTCGGAGAAGAACAGCCGCTCCAGGCCCGTGAGCTGGCTGAGGCGGGTGGCCAGCTCCTCCGCCGGAGCGTGGCTGAAATTGGCAAAAATCACCTGCTCCAGCTCCTGGGCCTGGCAGGCGATGGCTGCGGCGATGGCCGGTTCCCCGTGGCCATGCAGGGTGACCCACCAACTACTAATGGCGTCGATCAAGGAGCGCCCATCGGCGAGTTGCAGCTCGCAGCCCTGGGCCCTTCGCACCTGCATCGGTGGGGGGCTGGTGCTCACCTGGGTGGTGGGATGCCAGAGGTGGGGATGCCAGTTCAAGCGTTGATGGCCTGCTGGCTGTGGTTCACCACCATCTGGCAAAAGTGCAGCAGCTCGGCTGGGGTCATCTCGGCCATGGCGTCGTGGGTGCGCCAGGCGCAGATCAGAAATTCTGGCTCTGGGCCTGGGGAGCGTTGATCCACGCTGGGCAGCAGGGCGTACTTGCGCTTGTGTTCGCCGCCTCCGGCGGTGGCCTCCCGGGTGTCGTAGGTGCCGATCAGCTCCCAGGCGAGCCATTCCCCGGTCCAGTGGTCATAGCCCTTGGAGGCCACCACGGCCCCATGGATGGCCAGCCG
>CAIYSK010000027.1 GCA_903928835.1 uncultured cyanobacterium | reverse complement strand
CCTCAAACAATCCCGGTTCGGAGAGCCGTTCGATGGCTGGGGGCGAAAAGACAGCGTGGGTGGCACAGGCCAGCACCCTGGCTGCGCCTTGCTTTCGCAGCAGCTTGGCCCCCTGGTAAATGGTGCCTCCGGTATCGATCATGTCGTCGATCAAGACCGCCGTTTTGCCGGCCACATCGCCAATCACGGTGAGGCTTTCGGCCACATTGTGGGCCGAGCGGCGCTTGTCGATGATGGCGAGGGGGGCATCGCCCAATTGCTTGGCGAAGGCCCGGGCCCGGGCCACCCCGCCCACATCCGGAGACACGACCACCAGCTCACCCAGGTTGCGGGTGTTGAGGTAATCCACCAACACCGGGGACCCGTAGATGTGGTCGCAGGGAATGTCGAAGTAACCCTGGATCTGGGCCGAGTGCAGGTCCATGGCCAGCACGCGATCGACCCCCGATTTTGCCAGCAGGTTTGCCACCAATTTGGCGGTAATCGATTCGCGGCCAGCGGTCTTGCGGTCGGCCCGGGCGTAGCCGTAGTAGGGCACCACAGCGGTGACCTGTCGCGCCGAGGCGCGTTTGCAGGCATCCACCATGATCAGCAGCTCCATTAGGTGATCGTTCACCGGAGCACAGGTGGGCTGGATCAGGAAGACATCGCAGCCGCGGATCGATTCCTGAATTTGGATATACAGCTCGCCATCGGCAAAGCGCTTGATCACCCTGGGGCCATCGGGCACACCCAGGTAAGCCCCAATTTCCTTGGCCAGCTCTTGGTTGGAGGTGCCACTAAACAACCGCAATCGGCGGGTGTCGTGGTTGGCCTGGGGCTGCTGGCCCTCGTTGGCGACCCGATCAGCAGTCAAGAAACTGGTCACGACGGGCGAGGGGGCGTCGGCTTAAACCCGATGGTAGAAGCGTGCCGGCCCCCTCACCAGAAACAGCGATGACCCTTTTGGTGGTACTCAGTGCGGGATCCGCTGGCCAGGTGAAGCTCCTGCAGGCAGGTCTGGGGCCGCTGTTGGCCCGGGCGCTCCAATGGACCTGGGACGACCGGTGGCAGCACCTGGGACCTGGAGACGATCCCAACAGTGCCCTGCAGCAGCTCCATCCCCCAGGTGGGGAGCCAGCGCCAGGGCCGAGGCCCGTTTTGGTGGGCCTGCCCCTGGATCCAGGGTTGCCCCTGGCCTGCGGTGGCCACTGGGCAGAGGCCCTGGGGGCCTGGCGCCAGCCAGCACTCTTGGTGTGCGCCGCCGAGCAGCTTCAACCTGGGGTTCCTGCCGCCATGACAGCCCTGCTTGAGCGTTGGCAGGTGCCTCTGGTGGGGCTGGTTCAGTGGGGAGAAACCTGGGCATCGGCGGAGCGTCGCCGCGAGGGGTTGCCCTGGCTGGGTGCCCTCCCGGATCGGCAAACCTCCCCTGAGCAAGCCTTCTCAGGCCAATCCTCCTCCGACCAAGCTTCCCAGCTGCGATCGGCCCTGGATTTGGCGCTGCGCTGCCGCCTGTCCTAGGGAGCCGCTAGGGGCTCGGCCACAGGGGGCTAGGGGCATCGCTGGCGATGTGACGCAGGGGAGTCCTGAGGGTGCCCAAGCCCCCTGGGGGCTGCTTTGAGTTTTTTAGCGGTGAGGTGTCAAGCGTTGTGCCGTTGATCGGTGCCAGGGGAATGCTGCTGAATTGGACCGTGTCCGGTTGGGCCAATCCCGCGGCCAGCAGGCTGAGGATCTCGGCCTCGCTCAAATTGCTCGTCACCTG
>CAIYSK010000026.1 GCA_903928835.1 uncultured cyanobacterium | reverse complement strand
GTTCGCACAGGTCACAGCCATCGGTGAGGCCCTCCACGTGGTGGTGGTGGCTCTGCTGGGGGGCACCCACCTCGGTTTCAAAACCGAGCACCTGGGAGCGGTATTTGCACAGCGAGCAGTTCATGTTCGTGTCGCCGCGCACCACCTCCTCCACCCGCTCCACAAAGGTGCCCAGCACCAAGGGGTGATCGCCCAGGTAGGAGGCCTTCACAAACTCCACCTCGGGGTGGTCGGCTGCCACCCGCTCGGTGTGCTGAACAATGCGGCTCACCAGCACCCCTGAAAACAGGAAATAGGGGAACACCACGATCCGCCGGTAACCGAGCTTCACCACGTGGCGGAGGCCCGGTTCCACCAGGGGAAAGGTGACCCCGGAATAGACCGTTTCCCCCCAGCCGAAGCCAAACCCTTCCACCAGCATCCGGGTCACCTTGGCGACATTGGAATTGGCATCCGGATCCGAAGACCCCCGCCCCACCACCACCAGCAGGGTGTCGCTGAGGTCGGAAGCCGCACCGATCGCCTCGCGAATCCGTGCCCCGGCCGCCTGGATCATCTTGAGGTCGACCCCAAGCTCCCGGCCGTAGTCGATCTTGAGGCCGGTTTCTGCCGCATAGGTATTGAGCACCGAAGGGATGTCGTTCTTGGCGTGGCCAGCGGCAAACAACATCGCCGGCACGGCGAGCACATGGCGCACGCCCCGTTGCCGCAGGGCTTCGAGCCCGTCGCGCAGGATCGGCCGGGCAAATTCCAGATAGCCGTATTCCACGGGCACCTCGGGCATCAGGGCCTGGAGCTGCTGGGCCAACTGGGCAAATTCAGCCACCGCCAGGCGGTTGCGACTGCCATGGCCGCAGACCAAAACGCCGATCGGACCGTGGGGGCCCTCCCGCAAAACCGCTGACGACCGAGCTGACATAAGTGGTTCCACCTGGGATTGACCCTATTCCCGCCCTATCCAGGGCCCATCAAGACCCGATCAAGCCCCGATCCGGGCGAAACAGCGGGAACCCTGGGGAGCCATCGCAAAGCAAGGAATACGAGAAGTCGGGAAAACCACACCGCCGAACGTCAAGCAAACAACAGAAATTCGTTACACTTGGTTCGCACTTCGTTGCATTTGAGCCATGACCCGTTCAGCCCAAGCCGACGAGCGTTGGTTCCTCAACGCCGCCGCCGCCCAAATCCACTCCGAACAACTGAAGACCGCCGAACGCTTCAACGGCCGCGCTGCCATGCTCGGCTTTGTGATTGGCGTGATCACCGAAGCCCTGACCGGCCAAGGGATCCTCCACCAGATCGGCCTCGGCCAACTGCTCAGCCAAGGCTGAGCCCACACCCCGTCCCCTCCTGGGGCAGGGCAGGCGAAGATGGGGGCCAAATCCGGCCCCCTCAGGGCCAGCCCCTACGGCCCCCTCCATGGCCCTGCGCCTGCCCCCCTTCCAGCCCCTACCGCCGCCCGATCCCAAGGGCGAGCTGCTGGAAGTGCCGATTGCCAGCCTCCAGCCAACCCAACTGTGCGTGGGTATGGCTGAGGTGCAAAGCAGGCAGAAAGACTTTTCCCACGAAGACGCCAAGGAGAGACGCACCTACCTGGGCAGCAAGCCGGTTCCTTTAGTGCGCAGCAAAGGCGGTGCCGTGTGGATGGTGGACCGCCACCACCGGCTGCGGGCGCTGATGGAGATGGATCCCCAGGCCCATGCGTTCGGCTATGTGGCCCTCCAACTCGACACCGACGATCGGGACACGGTGCTGGCTGAATTACAGCGCCGGGGCTGGATGTATCTCTACGACGGGCGCGGGCTGGGTCCCTTGAATCCGGCAGCCATGCCCCACCAGCTCACGGGCCTCCAGGACGATCCCTACCGCAGCCTCGTGTGGAAGCTCAAGAAGGAAAAGGTGATCGAAGCTGCCCCCCTGATCCCCTTCCATGAGTTCCGCTGGGGGGCCTGGTTGCGCAGTCGGGCCCTGCCCCCCTTTAGCTCCGAACACCTCGAACCGGCCATGCCTGCGGCCCGGGCGCTGGTGCGATCCAGGGCCGCCTCCCACCTGGCGGGCTGGAAAGGGACCAAGGCTTAGCCCAACCCCCTGGGCGGAGGGCCCTAGGGTTTTCCCTGCGCTGAATCACTCCCTTGGCTGTCGCCCACGATCCCGGCCTCACAGCCTTTGGTTCCAGCCTCACGGCCATCACCCTGGCGGAACTGGGTGACAAGACCTTCTTCATGGCCCTGATCCTGGCGGTGCGCCATCGGCCCCGCTGGGTATTTGTGGGGGCTTTTAGCGCCCTGGCGGCCGTCACCTTGATCTCCCTGGGCCTGGGGTATGGCCTGAAGGAATTGCTGCCCCAAGGGGTGGTGCCCTGGATCGCCGCCGCCCTATTTCTGGGCTTTGGCCTGAAGCTGCTGCTCGACGCCCAGGGCATGGCTACCAATACCGCCGATGACGAAGCCCAGGACGCCGAAACCGCCATCGATCGGGCCGAAAGGGGCCAGAGCTACCCGACGGCCTGGAGCGTGATCTGGGAAGCCTTTGGGCTGGTGTTCATCGCGGAGCTGGGGGATCGCACCCAATTCGCCACCATCTTTTTGGCTACCGCCCCGGGATTCACCTTTGCCGGGCTGCTGGCGGGCTCCCTGCTCGGCCATGGCTTGGTCACAGCCCTTGCCGTGGGGGCGGGCCAGTG
>CAIYSK010000025.1 GCA_903928835.1 uncultured cyanobacterium | reverse complement strand
CCTCTCTCGCGATCCGCCGCGGCAACGCTTGGCGATTCCCCCGCCACCACGCCCATGCCGGCTTCGTGCTGCCGCTGGCCTCGGCGGCATCGCTGGTGTTGGTGCTGGGCAGCTTGTCGCTGCAAACCCTGGCCTTGCAGAGCCGCTCCCGGGTGCGGGCCCAATGGCTCCAGCGCCAGCAAACCGATGCCTTGGCTTCAGCGGCCCAGCAGGTGGCAGTGCAACTTGAAGGCCCGGGGCAATGCCTGCTTCTTGGGGCCAGTCCCGCCTGTGGCGCTGGCCCCGATCCAGCCCGGCTCCTGCCCAACTCGGCTCCGGCCCAGGTGAGTGGGTGGTTTGTTGCCGCACCTGGCGCAGCCCAGGTGCGGCTGCAGCTTCGCGAGACCGCCGTAGCCCGTTCGTTTGCGGTGGCTTTTGATCCGACCTCAGGCCGGGTGTTGCAGCTGCGGAGCCTGGGCCAATGAACCTGGCTGAAGTGCTTGTGGCTGCCCTGGTCTTTGCGATTGCAGGTGGCAGCAGCTTGCGGGTTTGGGGTGGCTCGGCAGCCTCAAGCCAAAGCGCCCAACTTCAGGAGCAATGGCTCCTGCAAATCGACGCGGATCTGCAGCGCAGTGAAAGGACGTTGCGCCAGGTCGCGCCCGCCCGCGGTCCCCTGGAGAGCTGTGATGCGGCCGTTGCCTTCATGGAGGAGGCCGTGATCGCGGAGGCCCGGACGAACCCCGGGGTGGGATTGCCAGCGGCAGTGGTTCGCCAGGTGTTGCCCCAACGCCTCCAGCTCGATGGCGCCTCGGCGGCGGTGTTGGTGCTCCGCTATGGGCTCAACACGGCTGGCGCGGATTCGCGTCTCCAGCGGGAACGGTTGCTGGCTCCCCAGGCCTATGGGCTATGTGGGGCGTCAACGGAGGTGACGCCATGACTGGCCCCCGCAGAAACGTCACCCGCAGAGTGGTCACCCGCAGATTCGTCGCTCGATGGGGGCGGTTGGAGGGGAATGACGGCCTCACCCTGGTTGAGGTGCTGATCGCCGTGGTGATCATGGCAATCCTCGCGGGGATCGCCTTTGGCTCTGGCGGTGATGCGGTGGCCCGCCAGCGGCTGGAGAGCGCCGCCCGTCGCCTTGTCATCGGCATTGAGCGGGGCCGGCTGGCTGCCCTGCGCGCGGCCCAGCCGTGCAATCTCAGCCTGGGCCCTAGCGGTTGGCAGGTTCCGCCCGATGGCTCAACGGTTTGCGCCGGGGCTCCGATGGGGCTTGGCGAGGGAGTGGCCGACGGCGAGGTGCAACTGAGCCATAACTTCCCTGCGGTCCTGCGTTTTTCCAGCAATGGCCTGGTGCTTGATGGGGGAACCGTGGTGCTGACCTCGACAGGCACCCAACTCCAGCGCTGCCTGGTGATGGCCTTGCCCTTGGGGATTGTTCGGGTGGGTCGCTATGGGGCGAATCCGGCCGCAGGCCCCAGGGCCGAAGCCTGCACCCCCGATCCCCAACTGTGATGGCATCGGTGCAGGCCTCACACAACCGCTCTGATGCCGGTTTCAGCTTGGTGGAGTTGCTGTTGGCGGCCTCTTTGGGGCTGGCCCTTTGTGGGCTGATGCTGCAGGGCTTGCTCAGTGATGGCATCCATAGCCAGCGCCTCAGCAGGCTGTATCGGGAGCGGGCCAACCAGCGCCGCACGCTGGAGTTGGTGCGCTCAGACGTGGAGCGGGCGATGGCGGTGAGTGCCCACCCGGAAATGGAATCCTCAGCCTGCGGCTGGGCTGGTAGGAAGCCTGTGCTCCACCTGGCGCTTGATGGGGGACGATCGATTAGCTATTCGGTGGGTGCGGCGCCGAGCGGTATCTGGCGCGGCCAGGTGTTGATGAGGTGCGGGCCGGCTTTCGATCTCTATGGCCAGCTGAGCACCAGCGTTAGCCCTCAAAATCGTGTGGTGATTGATGGTCTGGCCAAGCCTGATGGGGTTTGGAATGGCTGCCAGATGTTGGTGCCAGGGGCAGAGGAGCTCAATGGATCGGGGCGGGAGGGTTTCGCCGCTTGTTTGGATCCCGTCCGCCAGTTGGTGGCCATGCGTCTCTTTCAAGTCTTTGGCCCGGTCCCCTCTGGGGGGGGCGATTCAGCGGCTGTCCAACGCATCAGTGCAGAGGCCACGGCCGCTCCTGGCTGAACCTGGCCTAGGCGCACCATCCCACAGCTTCTGGCACCAGGCTGGTGTGCAGCTCAACCTTGAAGGGAGAGTTAGGGCCCGTGGTGTAGCTCACTTCCAGTTTGTTGCCATTAGCGCTGATGGTCCTGTTAATGGTCACGGTTGTCAGGGCAACCGGGATGGCGATCCCCCCGGGCCTGTTGTGGCTCCAATCCAGCTGGGTCGGGCCGCTGGGTAGGGCCGTTGGCAGTTGGTCCTTCATCAGGGCGGCAACCGTGCTGGAAGAGCAGGCCGTTTTGTAATCACTGGGGCTGGTGGTTGCGGTTTGGTAGGCCACAGGTTTGTCGGCATCAACGGCTAGCCCGGTACAGGCGGTGCCAGTTGTGCAGGCCCATTCCATTGAGGTGCGACGGAGCTCCTCGATGTCTTCTGCGATGCGCGCATTCACGGCATCCCGCAGACTGGAGGTACGGGTGTTGCTGCCCGATTGCATAAAAAGATTGCTGGCGTTGACCACCACCATGGCCAGCAACACACTCGAAACCATCACTTCAGGGAGGCTATAGGCCTGATTCCCGGGTTGCTTCTTTCTTGATGTGGTTGCTCGTAGCCGGGTTTTCAAGCTGCATATCAAGCTCCATGATCAAGGTATCTAAGTTTCAGCATTGCGCCAGCCCCTGGGATCGAAGTGGTGGTGGCTGTTGGGGATTTAAGGAAGATCGGCGCGTCCGTCTTTAAAGATCAACACATTTATGTTTTGCATGAACACGCTGGCGTTACCCCGGCTGATCGTGCAGGACAAGCTGTTGCAGCTATTGCTGCCGTTAAAGTCGCTGCGGTTGCCGCGCAGATAGACCACGTCGAGGCCGCTACCGCCGGTGATGGTCACGTTGCCCAAGGCTCTAGCGCTGGCGAGATCGGGCCAGGGCAAGTACGAGTTGTTGCCTTCGCCCCCATTCATCTGGTCATTGCCGCCTCGCCCAATCAGCGTGTCGTCGTTGGGGCCTCCGATGAGGACGTCACTGGCCGGTGTGCCAAAGAGATAATTACGGCCTGAACCTCCGGTGATCGTGGCCCCTTGGCAGTTGCCTGTGGCTGGGCAAACATTGCCCGCATCCAGCACATCATTGAGCGGAGAGCCTGTGATGGTGTCGCCGTTAGTGCCGCTGCCCCCTAGGCTGCAGACCGTCACGTTGTCTTGATTGCTGACGGCTGCATAGGGGATGGAGATCATATCGGTGCTCAAGTAGGCGCCTTTGATGATGTAGAAACCGCCAATGTCTTTGCATTCCATCTGGCCTGTTTTGCTGTTGATGCTGCAGATACGGTCGCAGGTCGATTCCTCCTCTGGGAACCCGGCCACCGGATTCACACGGGAGTGACTGCCTGATCCAAAGCTGTAGCGGCTTCTTGCCAGACCCTTAATCGCCAAGGTGAACGATGCTGCTTTGGCACTGCTGGAGGGCTGCACATAGAAGCCCTGGCCAGGGGCGTTGGCATCGAGCCCATCAATCAAGACACTGCTCGCAGCAGCACCCTTGGCGTAATCCTCCCCGTCGTTGTCGGTGATCAGGATGTCGGGACCGCAACGCACCAGCACCCGTTCCCCTACCCAGCCATTCAGTTCACTGGCGGGTAGGGAGGAGGTGGTTTTAACCCCATAGATTATGGGCGCTAAATTCCGCTTGAGATCTAGAGCAAGGCGTACTTCGCTGGCTTCTAGATTGCAGATAGAAGGGATGTTTATTTTCGTGGGATCGGTAAAGACGCGCTCACTCATGGCGATCTCCGATTCCATAAAACTGGTGGCGCGTGACCAGTCATCCCGTTGCCGCTGGAGGCTTTCGGCTTCGGCGCTGCTTTTTAGGTGACTCACCATGGCATCGGCGCCAACAATGATGAGTGCTAGCCCTAGGGCTGCAGCAATCATCAACTCAGCGACAGAAAACCCCCGGGCAAGGCGAACTTTCGGATCACGATGGCGGTGGGCCATGGTCTAGTAGGCCGAGAGGTAGGTGCAGGCGGCCGAACT
>CAIYSK010000024.1 GCA_903928835.1 uncultured cyanobacterium | reverse complement strand
TCTTTTGGACATGGGCATCGTGGCGGCCCAGCGCCTCTCCGATCTGCGCAAAGCTGGTCCTTTTCTGATTGGCTTCGCGGTGCTGATGCCCTTGCTGAATGCCCTCATTGGGGCCCTGATTGCCAAAGGCCTCGGCCTGGACCATGGCAATGCCCTGTTGTTCGTGGTGCTCTGCGCCAGCGCGTCGTACATCGCCGTGCCAGCAGCCATGCGCATGACCGTGCCAGAGGCCAATCCAAGCCTCTACATCTCCACAGCGCTTGGGGTGACCTTCCCCTTCAACATCATTGTGGGCATTCCTGCCTACATGGCGCTCGTCAACAAACTTCTCCCTGCAGCAAGCTGATCCGATGAAACGTGTTGATCTGATCCTCAGCGAGCGGGAGCTCGACAAGGTGATTAAGGCAATTGAGGCCTCCGGTGCCCCTGGTTATTCGGTGATGAAGCACGTCACGGGGAAGGGTCCCCACGGCGAGGTTTCTGATTCGATGGACTTCAGCGGACTGGGAGCCAACGCCCACGTGATCCTGTTTTGTGAGCCCGAAATCCTGCCCAAACTGCGGGAAGGCATCCAGCCCCTGCTCGATTACTACGGCGGCGTGGCCTTTGTGGCCGAAGCCAACTCCCTCTAAGGCTCCAGCCGCCTCGCTTAAGTACCCCGTTGAGTGCCCCTGAAAAGCCTTGCAATGACAGGGGCCAGCAGCACCTTTAACGTTTTGTGTGCAATCGATGAGACTGCCTTATCAATCGCAGCGCACACAGTGATGGCCCGGGCGGCCCAAATGGGTTGACGGGGGGCTGACCGGCCGAGCATGGTTGCTGGCGAACATTCCACCCCCCTCCTCCAGGAGCAGGTAATGGCTAACGAAACCATGGGCATCGCCCTCGGCATGATCGAAACCCGGGGCTTGGTCCCCGCGATCGAAGCGGCTGACGCCATGACTAAGGCTGCAGAAGTGCGCCTCATTGGTCGTGAATTTGTAGGCGGCGGCTACGTCACCGTGATGGTGCGTGGCGAAACCGGCGCTGTGAACGCAGCCGTCCGCGCTGGCGCTGACGCCTGCGAACGCGTCGGTGACGGCCTCGTTGCGGCCCACATCATTGCGCGCCCCCACAAAGAGGTGGAGCCTGCTCTGGGCAACGGCAACTACGCCGGTCAGAAGGACTGAGTTGACCAGCGCCCAAGGCGTTAACCAACCCATTTCCCTTACCGACCCAACCGGAGAAACTCCATGAGCAAGAAGTACGACGCCGGGGTCAAGGAGTACCGCGACACCTATTGGACTCCTGATTACGTCCCCCTCGATACCGACCTGCTGGCGTGCTTTAAGTGCACCGGCCAGGAAGGCGTCCCCCGCGAAGAAGTGGCCGCAGCTGTGGCCGCTGAATCCTCTACCGGCACCTGGTCCACCGTGTGGTCCGAGCTCCTCACCGACCTCGACTTCTACAAAGGCCGTTGCTACCGCATCGAAGACGTCCCTGGCGACAAGGAAGCCTTCTACGCCTTCATCGCCTATCCCCTCGACCTGTTCGAGGAAGGCTCTATCACCAACGTTCTGACCTCCTTGGTCGGCAACGTGTTTGGTTTTAAGGCCCTGCGCCACCTGCGTCTGGAAGACATCCGCTTCCCGATGGCGTTCATCAAGACCTGCATGGGTCCCCCGAACGGCATCGTGGTTGAGCGCGACCGGATGAACAAGTACGGCCGTCCCCTGCTGGGTT
>CAIYSK010000023.1 GCA_903928835.1 uncultured cyanobacterium | reverse complement strand
GGGGCGTGGGAGCCGGGATCAGCTGCAGCCGGTAGCTGCCGGCCAGGGGCCGGCCCACCTCCTGCTTCACCACGTCGATCGGCGGCAGGGGCGGGATTGCAGCGTCGGCGTCGGTCGCTGGGGGGCTGCCGGGGGGGGGTGGCTTCACCTGGCCCCAGAGATCTGTGAGCAGGCGGGCGCCGGCGTTGGAGGCCACCAGCATCAGGGCCGGCCAGCGGGCCGCCAGCTGGCGCAGCAGTTCCACCCGGTTGGGGTTGACGTGGCCCACCACCACCTTCAAGGCGGCGTCTGGCGCCAGCCGCTGCTCCAGCTCGGCCAGGAAGGGGGCGGCAAAGGAGGCACCGAGGGGATGCACCAACACCGGCGGCACGGCCTGACCACGGGCACTGGTGCCGCCTTCAAACAGAAAGGCGTTGGCGCTGGTGCCCCGCTCCAGGCCGTATTCCACCTCAAAACGCAGCCGTTTCGGGCTGAGGCCCCGCAGGCAGACCAGGCCGGGCTCCAGCGGCAGCACGATCACGCGCCGATCGGCGCTGGCGGCAGGGGAGCTAGTCATTTAGTAGTGGTTCCCCACTTTGCGGTGGTGGCGGGCGGTGCTGGCCTCACTGTCGGCCACGTTGCCCTCTTCCACTTCGGCGTAGATGAGCCAGTGGTCGGGTCCTTCGAGCCGCTGGGAGACGCGGCAACCCAGAAAGGCCAGGGCATCCCCGAGCACGGGGCCGCCGGCGGCGACGCCATCGAGGGTGTTGATGCCGGCGAAGCGGTCGGCGCCGGGGGGGAAGCGGCGCAGGAAATGGCGCAGCAGGGGCTGGTGGTTGTCGTCTCGCAAGATGTTGAGCACAAACCGGTCGCCCACCTGCATCAGGGCCTCGATCGCCCGGTCCTTGGCCACGGCCACCATGATCCCGGGAGGGTCGAAGCTGGCCTGGCTCACCCAGCTGGCCACCATGGCGCTGCTGCGGGCGGTATCCCCTTCGCTCTGGCGGGCAGTCACCACATAGAGGCCCCCGGAAAGGCGGCCCAGGGCCCGATCCAGGTCGCCATCGAGGCTTTTCATCGCCGCGATGGTTTTGGCCTTGGTGAGCAGCTGGCCCAGGTCGGTGCCGGCCTCTTCGCAGCGCTGGTAGTCGCCGCTTTGGGGGACCTGGCGGATCCGCAGGGAGTCAAAGGCCTCCTTCTGGCCCAGGCTGCGCAACTGGTCGGCCACGGTGTCGATCGGCACGTCGTTGCCGCCGAAGGCGTCGTAGCAGGCCACCCATTGCTTCGGTTGCAGGCTGGCCAGCAGGGTGCCGATGGCGGTCTGCAGGTCGGCGTCAAGCTGGGCGGGCCAGGTGGGCACCACCACGGCGCTGGCCTCGCCAATCAGGGCCGCCAGTTCCTGGGGATCGGTGGCGCGCAGGTCCACCAATTGCACCTGGGCATCGGCCTTGCCGATGCCGCGGGCGATCGCCTGGCTGAGCCGGTCGCAGAAGCCGTATTGGCTCAGGTAGCAAACTGCGGCATAGGTTTCGCCGCGGCTGCGCTGGCTGCTCCATTCGCGGTAGTCCTCCACCCACAGGCCCAGGTGGTGGCGCAGCAGGGGGCCATGGCCGACGGCGATCGTGGTGATCTCCGGCAGGCTGTCCATGCGCTTGAGCGCCTGCAACACGCTGCGGGCATTGGGGCCCATTAGGCAGTCGTAGTAGAAGCGGAAATCGGGGGCGATGGCGCCCGGGTCGCTATCAAAAACGTCGTCGCTGCAGTAGTGCAGACCGAAGGCATCGCAGGTATAGAGAATGCCGGTGCCGTGGTCAAACGAGAAGATCGTGTCGGGCCAATGCAGGTTGGGGGCGCTGAGGAATTCAAAGCGGTGCTGGACGCCGCTGATGGCATTGGTACCCAGATCCAGGCTTTCGCCACTTTTGACCGCCCGGCTTTTGAAGGGCCGATGCACCTGATCTTCGAGGAACTGGATCGCCACTTTCGACGCAACGATCTCAATCTCTGGATTGCGCTCAATCAGATCACCGATCAGGCCCGAGTGGTCCGGCTCGGTGTGGGACACGATCAGATAATCGATGTCTTTGGGATCAATCTGGCCCTCGAGTAGGGGGATCCAGCTGTCGCGGAATTTGGCGTGGGAGGTATCGATTAGGGCGGTGCGTTCCCCCCGCACCAGGAAGGCGTTGTAGGTGGTGCCGTTGC
>CAIYSK010000022.1 GCA_903928835.1 uncultured cyanobacterium | reverse complement strand
CTGCGGATGTGTTGGTGCTGGTGGATGCGGCCCGCCTGGATCGGGCCGCTGATCTGGGTCTCTTCCAGCGCACCCGCTCCTTCCAGCTGCTGCGCGATGTCCCCCTGGATTTGCGGGATCCCAAGGGCCGCTGGTATGGCCTGACCCGCAGGCTCAGGGTGGTGGTGCTGAACCCAAAGCTGGTGAATGCCGCCAAGATCACCAGCTATGCCGATCTCGCTAATCCCCAGCTCAAGGGCAAACTATGCCTGCGGGATCGCAAGAGTGTGTATAACCAATCCCTGGTCGCCGATCAATTGATTCTGCGCGGCAGTGCCTTGACCACCAAGTGGGTGCAAGGGATGACAGCCAATGTCACCCAGCCCTATTTCACCTCGGATACTCCGTTGATTCGTGCCATTGGCAAGGGCCAATGTGGGGTGGGCCTGGTGAACACCTATTACGTGGCCCGGATGCTCAACGGGGAGAGTGGCGCGGCCGATCGCGCCTTGGCCAGCCAGCTCAAGGTGATCTTCCCCAAGCCCGCCCACGTCAACATCACCGGTGCCGGTGTGACCCGCTACGCCAAGAATCCCGAGGCGGCCCTGAAGTTGATTGAATTTCTGGCGTCCCCATCGGGGGGTCGCGGTTATGCCGAAGCCAACAATGAATATCCCCTGAAGGGCTATGGCGATAACGCCACCCTCAAACGCTTTGGCCCCTTCAAGGGCGATGGTGTTTCGGCCCAGCAATTGGGGGCCAAAAACTCAGCTGCCATCAACCTGATGGAAGCTAGTGGCTGGAAATAAGACCTCAAACCGTGATGCTTAAGACGTGATGCTCAAGCACGCCCTGGCACCCCAGCGTTCCTTTCTGGCCGCTGGGGTGCTGCTGGTCAGCCTGTTGGCCTTGCTGCCGCTCGGGGCCCTGCTTTGGGTGGCAAGCCGCAGGGGCTGGGCTGGTTTGCTGGCCCTTGGCCCCAGTGGCGCTGAACAGATCCAGAACACCGTGCTGCTGCTGGTTGGGGTTGGGGTGTTGGGGGCCTGCCTGGGTACGGCCAACGGTTGGTTGACGGCCCGCTGCCACTTTCCAGGTCGCCGCTGGTTGCAGATTGCCCAGCTCTTGCCTTTGGCAATTCCGAGTTACTTACTGGCCGCCACCTTGGTGGATTTGGGCAGCCGGGTGGGCTGGCGGGTCCATGGCCTGGCCTGGGCCGTGCTGGTGCTGAGCTTGTGTACCTACAGCTACGTGTTTTTGCTGAGTACGGAGTGCTTTGGCCTCAGTGGGGCGCGGCTGCAGGACGCGTCTCGCTCGTTGGGGGTGGGGCCCTGGGGCTGTTTTTGGCGGGTGGCCTTGCCGATGGCGGTGCCAGCGATTGGTGCTGGCATGGCCCTGGCCGGCATGGAAGTGGTGAATGAGTTTGGCGCCGTTCAGCTCCTCGGCGTACCCACCCTCTCGGCGGGCATCCTCGACCGTTGGCAGGGAGACGGCGACATTGAAGGAGCGATTGGCTTGGCCCTGGTCACCATGGTGATCGTGGTGGGGCTGGTTTGGGCGGAACGCGGTTTTCGCCGCCGCAGTCGCCTGTGGAGCGCGGGCCAGGAGAGTGCTCCGGCGAGCCGCTGGCCCCTGGAGGGCTGGCGCCAGGGGCTGGCCCAGCTCTGCGCCCTGCTTCCCCCCCTGGCCAGCTTGGGATTCCCCCTGCTGTGGGTTGGCATCAGTTGGGGGCAACTCCCGCCGGATTCGAGCGAGGACTTGGCGAGCTTGTCGCTGCACACCTTTGCCCTGGCCTTGGCCGCCACGGCGATCACCGTGGCGGCGGCCCTGCTGTTGGCGGTGGCCAATCGCTGGCTTCCGAATCCATGGCTCAGGGCCATCAGCTTTGGGGCGGGCATGGGCTACGCGATTCCAGGCACCGTTCTGGCCCTGGCCTTTTTGCTGTTGGGTGGTGGCCTGGGTTTGGCGCCCCTGGCCCTGCTGGTGTGGGGCTACGGCGATCGCTTTCTGGCGGTGGCCAAGGGGGGCTTGGATGCTGCCTTGGAGCGCATCTCCCCCAGCGTGGATGAATCGGCAGCCAGCCTGGGGAGCCCTTGGTTTGAGGTGCTGCGGAGCATCCATCTGCCGCTGCTGCGCGGGCCGCTGTTGGTGGCGGCCCTGCTGGTGTTTGTCGACACCGTGAAGGAATTGCCGCTCACCTTTGCGCTGCGGCCCTTCGACTACGACACCCTGGCGGTGCGGGTTTACCAGTACGCCAGCGACGAACGGGTTGGGGCTGCCTTGGTGCCAGCCTTGGTGATTATGGGGTTGGGGTTGGTCGCCGCCCTGGCCGTGGTTCCGAGCTTGCAGAACGGGGACTAGGGCTTTTGTGACTAGACAGCTTGAAAGGCGCGTCCATCGGGAAACACCTGCACCAGGGCCCCTGGCACCAGGCTCGCCCTACAGCGTTGATCGATGCTTAAGGGGCTCGACAGGGGAACCCTCACCCGCAGTTCCTGGCCATGGCTCTCCACCTGGAGGAGCCATCCCTGGCCTAAAAACTCCCGCCCTACCACCCGCGCATCACCGCAGGGATCGGCATCAAGCTGGATGGCATCGCTCATTACCATCGCCTCTTGCATGGCTGGGGCGCTTTCTTCCAGGCAAGACGGCCCAGCATTTGGGGTGGGTGCGGCTTGCAGCATGCCGAAGGGCGTGAGCAGTTGGGCGCCTTGGCGGGTGGCTGGCAGCCGGTTGGCCTGCATGACAAACCGGCTCACGAAGGCACTGGCCGGCCGCTCCACCAAGGCCTGGGGGGTATCGCATTGGTGCAGCCTGCCCCCCTCCAATACCGCCACGCGATGACAAATGGCGAGGGCTTCCTCGGGGTCGTGGGTCACCAGGATGCCGCTGGTCTTGCAGCGTTTGAGTAGATCGGGAAGCTCGCGCCTCAGCCGCAGCCGCACCTCCACATCCAAATTGGAAAAGGGTTCATCCAGCAGCAGCACAGCCGGTTCGGGAGCGAGGGCCCGCACCAGGGCCAGCCGTTGGCGTTGCCCCCCCGAGAGTTGGTGGGGGTAGCGCTCTTCCATGCCGGCCAGGCCGAGCAGTTCGAGTAGCCACCGCACCCGATCGGTTTCCTGACCCCGTTTCAGGCCGAAGCAGGCGTTTCTCCAGCCATTGAGGTGGGGAAAGAGGGCGTAGTCCTGGAACACCATCCCCACCCCTCGCCGTTCTGCCGGTAGCCAATGGCGAGGGCCGGCAACCTCGCGGCCATGGACCACGATGCGACCCCGGCTGGGGCGCTCAAAACCGGCAATCAGCCGCAGCAAGGTGGTTTTGCCAGAGCCAGATGGGCCGAGGAGGCCGAGCAGCTCCCCCGGGGCCATGGCCAGATCCAGGCCCGCCACGATCCAAATGGCTGATTGGTCGCCGGAGTTGCGGCTCCCGAGGTGGCGGCTCCCGGGATAGCGGTGCCAAACGTTCTCGAAGCTGATCGAACTGTGGGTCACTGTTATGGGCCCTAGGTGGTGGCCAAGGGGGCGGACTCCACCAGCGATGGAGCCAGGCGCAGTAGGGCTTGCTGGCCTGGAGCTTCCAGCAACTTTTCCTGGCGAATTCTGGAGATCAGGCGCGTGGTGGTGACGCGGGTGGTGCCGATCAGTTCGGCAATGCGCTCATGGCTCAAGCGAAATGGCAGGTCGCACCAGGGGCCACAGCGCTTGCCCAGCCGGCGCACCAGCAGACCCAACAGGGCATGGAGCCGTTGCTCCGCCTTGTTGAGGTGGCGGATGCGCAGCAATTGCAGGGTCCACTCATTCACCGGATCCAAGCCGCCGGGGTTGTGGGCTTGGGCATCACGGCGAAACAGCAGGGGCGTGAGGGCTTCCACGCAAACCCCCTCGCTGCAGAGACGGTCGGTGGCCAGTTGGTCGCCGGGCTGCAGGAAGGCCAGGGTCATGCCTTCGGTTTCTTCGCAGGGGCAGTAGACCCGGGCGATGCCCTCGATCACCTCAATGCAGCTGGCCTGGGGGCGTAGGGACGGATCAATCAAGACCGTTTGCCCCACGGGCATGCGGATTGGCTCCTGGGAGCGATCGGAGAGATGGCGGAACTGCATCGCGGCTTGGCCGGCCTATTGAGAGCTGCTCGCAACATAGCCGGGCCAAGGGACTTTTGCGGCTAATTCTCAATTGCAACAAACCAGGGCGCTCCCCCGGTTCGCCCGCGCGATTACTGGTTTGGTTTGATTGATCAGCTGACTTGCCCGATGGAGGGCTGATCCTGCTGGATGGTTGAACTGCCTTCACCAAGCGACCGAATCAAGGTCAACTTCGTTTGGGCTAAAGGCCAACTTAGTTTGCGTTGACAGCAGATGGGTTGGCTGTGCTCGGCGCTTCAATGGCATGCCCAGAAGGCTGGGTAAAGCAAATCTCTTCAAGCCTAGATTGGGTTGACTCCAGGATTGTTAAGTCCACATCTTCGGCGGATGAATGATCGCTAAATCCGAAGGGATTGTCGAGATCATTGATGAGATGGAGGATGAAAATTAGGATCCAGGAAAGGCTAAATAAGAAGAAGCCATTATTGTAAATTGATGTCGCGTCATTCTTGATCAGGGTCAGTCCGACACAGAGTATGCCCGCTGCTGCGTAGGCCAGCAGGTAAACAATGGTGGCAAAGTCGGTTTCACGGATGACTTCGATCCGGTTGAGGCTCTTTAGAATGGCTGCCATTTCGATCATCAGGCGACCCTTGAGAGTCGAGTCTTTCAGCCATGCGCTTGCCTTGACGGAATGGTCATGGGTCAAGCTGAAATGGGCCATAACTTGATCGGTGCTGATTTCACCTTTGATCCACCGAATAATGCTGCCAGAAAGATAATATATAGATTCAAGCTCATCCTGGATCTGGGCGCCAGGAGTGTGAACGGGTATGGCTTTGATTTCCTTGGCGATTATATAAAGTGCCGTTGAAAGCTCGCCGGGTAGTTTTTCGCTCTCTTTGTAATCGCTTAGTACGCCATTGAGCAGAAAGCCAAGCAGGAAGACTGTTGCTGCAACTAGAGACGAAAACAGTGGACTTACTTCAAGAATGTCGAGGCCTAGTTTATTGATCAGCGACCTGAGAAGCACAAAGCCTGCCGAAGCGATCGATATTCTGATAATGATGACAAGAAGTCTCCCCCGTTTGACTCTATTGGCGTAGGGAGAGTTCATTGCTATATGCGCTTGTTGGCTTTTTTAGTCGAATGCGGGCTGCGCCGCATGCATTCTGCGATACCTCAGCTTTCTTGAGTTGTCTGGACGTCTGACCGTCTAAAACCCTGCCAGGGCAAGCCTAGGTCCTGGTCTGGCAGGGTTTGCTGGCTAGCCAGGCATCAACCCAGTGGCAATAGCGCACTCGTCATCGT
Organism: uncultured cyanobacterium; assembly: GCA_903928835.1. GTDB lineage: Bacteria > Cyanobacteriota > Cyanobacteriia > PCC-6307 > Cyanobiaceae > Cyanobium_A. The sequence continues at coordinate 1,701 of CAIYSK010000022.1, read as the reverse complement.
CCAGTGCCTGTTGGGGAAGTCGTTTTGGGCGTCGCCGATACTTGTTGAATCGTAAGCCCTGTTGACCTTGTTCCAAAATCCTCGCCGCGCCCACCGGGCGCTTGTTCCGATCGCCGTCGCACCGCTGTTGCTCACGGCCATCACCGGCATCCTCTTCAGCCTGTTGGAGGCTCGGCACATTGAGGCCGAATGGCTGTTAGCCCTGCACATTGGCCACTTTGGACCCCTCGATCTCGAGCCCTTCTATTCGGTGATCCTGGGGGTTTGTGTGCTGGTGTTAGCTGGCTCTGGTCTCAGCCTTTGGTTCAAGACCCGCCGCAGGGCCAGCTAGGCACCCGCCAGCACACTGGGCATCAGATCGAGGCCATGCAGGCCTTCGTAGAGGAGATAGGCGCCCAGCACCAGGGCCAATACCCCCACAAGCCATTCCGCCTTGTGTTGAAGCCAGCCCTCCAGCTTGGTGATCGATTCCCGAATGCCACCGCCGCTCACGAGCCAGGCGATGGGGGGAAGCAGAAGTAGGGAGCTGGCCATCAAGGTAAACAGCCCAGTCACCTCGGCATCGGCTTTAAAGCCGGGTTCGTTGAGAAGCAGCAGGCCGGCCTCCTTTAAATAGAAGACCAGATTTTCCGGGGTGAGCAGGGCACTGATCGCGCCGATCCCAAGCAGCGCAACCGTGCTGAAGTCGGGCAATTGGTTCATCAGCTTGAGGGCCATGCCCTCCTCCCCGAGGTTGGCTTGGGGGGTGAGTTGATACAGGCCCAGGCCAATCAGGGCCCCGGCACCGAGTAAATCGATCAGCACCTGCTCCCGTCCGCCGTGGCTCAAGCTGATGGAGAAGGCTTCGCCAATGGCCATTAACACCACGATGGCCATGGCATTGGCCGTGGCCCATCCGGCCACGTAGGTGAGGGCTCGCTGCAGGGGGGATTTGCCAAGCAGCAGCAGGGTCACTACCCCGATGTGGAGGGGGCTAAAGGCAATGCCAATCCCAAACAGCGACGACTTGGTCACGAGGGCCGGTGAAAGAAGACCTGGCGAAAGCAGGCCTGGTGAGAAAAGGGTTGTCCCCACCAGTTGGAGAGTGCTCAAGCCAACGACCTAACGCTGAAGAGGCTTGATTCTCGAAGATCAGTCCGTCCGAGTGCGAGCAAGAGAGCCGAACTAGTTGGCCAAGCCCCGTTGGGGCGCCCACTGCTGGATCAGACTTTCCATCCGTACCACCTGGTAGCGGGTCTGCTCGTTGGGCTGGTCTTCATAGGCGCTGCGGAAGGAACGCAGTGCAGCATCCAGGGACAGCAGAACGGGGTGGTTGTCTTGCACGGAACGTCGATCTACAGCTTGTGAATAAAACCTTAAGCGATCCTTCAGGGGGGACCGGCCCTTGGGCCGGCATTTGGCTCCTTGGATGGGCAAATCAACGCGTGCCGCGCCAAGCTGGCGAGGTTCTGGCGATGGGGAGCGTGGCCCGCGAACAGTTGAAAGCCTTCCTGGTGCGCATGCAGGACGATGCAGCCTTAAAGCAGCAGGTGCTGGCGGCGGCCACCGCCGATGACGTGGCCCAGATTGCCCTCAAACTTGGTTTTGAGTTTTCCGGCGACGAACTGCTACGGGCCTCGGGTCAGCGATTTGACCGTGTCACCGTGCGCAAGAACGACATCCCTGGCGAATACAACTGATTCCTGTGACCCAGCCCCTGCT
>CAIYSK010000021.1 GCA_903928835.1 uncultured cyanobacterium | reverse complement strand
TCAATGACGTGGTGGTGGGGTCACCACGATCTCGCGACCATCGATCTGCACGGCATCACCCAGGCCCAATTGGCGTCCACGGCGGGTTTCGATGGCCCCATTCACCCGCACGTCACCGCGCTGAATCCGCAGCTTGGCCTCCCCTCCGGTGCCCACCAGCCCCTGAAACTTTAAAAATTGGTCGAGTTTCAAGGCCTGGTGAGCGCTGATAGCGTGCCGGCATGCTCGCACCTTCACCGGCCGGCTTTCGCGCCCTCTGGCCGCTGTTGAAGCCCCACCGCCGCCGCCTGCTGCTCGGTGGGCTGTGCATGCTCGTTTTTGTGGCCTGCTGGCCCCTCTTGGCCTGGCTAGCCGGTCAGTTGATTCCCGCCATTGGCGCCGGCGATCTCCCGGCCGTGGCCCGCACGATTGCGGCGGCTCTGGTGGTTTTTATGGTGCAAAAGGCCGCCCAATTCGGCCAGGACATCCTCCTGGCAGGGCCAGCCCTGCGGGTGAGCCAGGAGCTGCGCCGCAGCCTGTTTGCCCGCTTGCAAACCCTTGATTTTGGGGCACTGGAAAAGCTTTCCTCAGGCGATCTCACCTACCGGCTCACCGAAGACGCCGACCGGGTGGGGGAGGTGATCTACAAGACCATCCAAGACACCACACCCAGTGCCCTGCAATTGGTGGTGGTGTTGGGCTACATGGTGTGGCTCGACTGGCCCTTGGCCCTGGCCACCCTGCTACTGGCCCCCGTGGTGGCCCTGCTGGTGAGCAGCTTTGGCGCCCGGGTGATGGGCGCAGCCGAGCGCAGCCAAAAGCAGGTGAGTGACTTGGCCAGCCTCCTGGGCGAAGCCATCGGCGGCCTGCCCCTGGTGCGGGCCTTTGCCGCGGAACCCTGGCTCCAGGAGAGGTTCGACACCGAAATCGACCTGCATCGCCAAGCCCGCTACCGCACCCTGCGCCTGTTGGCCCTGCAACACCCGGTGGTGGGCTTCATCGAAGCGGCCGGCATTCTCACGGTGCTGCTGGTGGGGGCAGCGCGCATCCAAGCCCAGGGATTGGACAGCCAGGGCTTTAGCAGCTATGTGGCTGCCTTGCTGATGCTGATCGATCCGATTGGCCACCTCACCACCAACTTCAACGAGCTGCAGCAGGGTCAGGCCTCGCTCAAGCGCCTGCGGGCGATTGAAAGCGAACCGGTGGAACAGCCCGACAGCACCAGCTCGCTACCCCTCGGTGCCGTGCGGGGCGAGCTGGTGCTGGACGAGGTGAGCTTTGGCTACGACCCGGCCAGCCCCGTGCTCCACAGCGTGAGCCTCCAGGTGCAACCCGGCCAAGTGGTGGCCCTGGTGGGGCCTTCCGGAGCTGGCAAGAGCACCCTGTTCTCCCTGCTCTTGCGCTTCAACATTGCCCAAACGGGCCAGGTGCTTCTCGATCAGCAGAACCTGGTCGACCTGCGCGCCCGGGATCTGCGCCAGGCCATCGCCCTGGTTCCCCAACAAAGCAGTGTGTTTTCGGGAACGGTGGCCGAAGCCATTGCCTTTGGCCGGCCGGCGAGCCCCGAGATGATCCGGGAAGCCGCCCGGGTGGCCAATGCCTCTGGCTTCATTGAAGCGCTGCCGGGGGGCTATGCCAGCCGCATTGAAGAGCGGGGCAGCAATTTCTCGGGGGGGCAACTGCAACGGCTGGCAATCGCCCGGGCCGTGCTGGGCGATCCAGCTGTTCTGCTGCTCGATGAAGCCACCAGTGCCCTCGATGCGGAGGCTGAGGAGGCGGTGCAAATGGGGCTAAAGCAGGCCATGAAAGGCCGCACCGTCGTGGTAATTGCCCACCGGCTCTCCACCGTGCAGGAAGCTGACCAAATTGTGGTGCTCGATGGCGGACGTATCGTCGAACGGGGCAGCCACAACCAGCTGATGACTTCGGCCGGTCGCTATCGCGAGCTGTGCGAGCGACAATTTATCCACCGACAAGCCTGACTGGGCGAAAAAGCAAATGGGCTGGGACTACCGCGTCATTCATATCAATGTCGAAGGAGGCAATCCACCGGAACCCCCATCGCCAAAAACCGATAGTGAACGGCTCGGGGGGGCCCTGAGCCCGGCATTTCTCCAGAAGGAATTCCCCCAGCAATATTCAGCTGAAGCGCGAAAACCCCGCCATCCCGCCGAGCAATTGCAGTTTTTCCTCAATGCCCTCGGTAAGGAGAACTGGGAACTGGTGGAAGCTCCCCAGGTGGGACCGTTGCTGATGTTTGTGTTCAAGCGGCCAAACACAGACCCTGCACCAACATCAGAGCAGCCCCCCCAGCCCCTCAAAAACGACTAGGGCAAACCTCTTTCGACTGGGCCCCCTACACTGAAGAAGCAAGTTTTGCCTTCAACGTGGAAACCGACAACCAACCCCCAGTGCTCACCTTTGAAGGCAAGCGCTACGACTTGAACACCCTGCCTGATGAGATGAAGGAGTTGGTGCGGGGCATGCAAGTCGCTGATGCCCAGCTGCGTATCCATGAAGACACCCTCAAGGTGCTGGCCGTGGGCCGGCAGTCGATGGCTATGCAATTGAACGAGAAGCTCCAGGGCATCACCCCAATGCCCGAGTAAGAGTTGCCCGCCAAATGAGGTGGTGAGTTAGGTGAACTTCCTAACTCACCACCTCCTTGGCTTCTTTGAGCACGGCCTCGGGAATCTCAAGGCCCAGGGTCGCTGCCGTGGTGCGGTTCACCAGGAGCTCGGTTTTGGTCAGGGGTTCAAAGGCCAGCTTGGCGGGGGATTCACCCCGCAGCACCTTGATCGCCAGTTGGCCGGCGGCATAGCCATCGTCGTAGTAAGCCCAACCAACCGTGGCCAAGCAGCCCGGCAGCTTGATGTCGTCGGCATCGACGGAGAAGACCGGGATTTTGCGCTCCAGGCCCACCTTGGTGATCGAGCCGAAGCCCTGAATGGTGGCGTAATCGCCAATCTTGACGAAGGCTTCCACCTTCTTTTCGGCGAGCACCTGGGCCGCCTGGAGCACTTCGCCTGAATTGGCCACCGATTGGGCCACCACCGTGATGCCCCGCTTTGCAGCTTCTTGGTTGAGGATTTTGGCCTCGTACTCCGAATTGGGCTCGCCGGGGTTGTAAATCAGACCCACGGTTTTGAGTTCGGGGTTGAAGGCCCTGGCCAGATCCAGCTCCCTGCCCACCGGATTGGTACCAATCGTGCCAATCACATTGGGCCGATGTTGACCCACGCCCCCAGGAGGGGTGCCCGCACCCGCCCCCCAAGGATTGGAGCAATAGCAGAAGATCACCGGGGTTGAGGCGGGTGCCACCTTCATGGCCGCCTGCAGGGGCGGGGTGCCCACCGCCAGGATCATGTCCACCTGATCGCCCACGAATTGCTTCATCACCAAGGTGGTGTTGGGCAACTCACCGGCGGCATCCTTTTGGATGAAATTGACAGTTTTACCTGGTAGGTAACCGGCTTCTGCGAGGGCGGCTTCAAAGCCCTTGCGGGTGAGATTGGGAGGAGGCGAATCCACCATTTGCAACATGCCAATGGTGGGGCCCTTCCCCTTCTGCGACCCAAGCTTGCCGCAGGCTGCCAGCGTGATGGTGCTGGCAGCTCCGGCGCCCATCAGGCTAAGAAACTCACGACGAAGCAGGGCCATCCGCAGACTGTGAAGCTGTCGTTGCCATTGTGGCCGAGCCGTAGAAACCGCGCAATGCATCAGCGGTGAGCCCTTCCCGTTCGGCAGCGGTCCAATCCCCGATCAACCGCCCCTCATGCAGCATCACCAGGCGGTCGCCATAGGTGAGGGCTTGATCCAAGCTATGGGTCACCATCAAGGTGGTTGTGCCCAGCTGACGCACCAACCGCTCGGTGAGGGCAATCACCGTGGCCTCGGCCCGGGGATCCAGCGCTGCGGTGTGTTCATCCAGCAACAGCAACTCAGGGGATGCAAGGGTGGCCATCACCAAACTCAGGGTTTGGCGTTGGCCTCCGGAGAGTTGACCCACGGGCTCATCGAGACGATGGGCCAGGGGCACCCCCAGATCGTCCATCAAGGTGCGGTAACGGCGTCGATCGGCCCCATTGGGGTGGAGCCCGACCAGGCCTCGCCATCCCAATGCGGGGCGATGCCTGCGCTCGGCCAAGCGCAGGTTTTCAGCCACGGTGAGGCCGGGGCAGCTGCCCTCTAGGGGATTCTGCATCACCCGGCCAATCCATCGGGCACGGGCATAGTCCCGGCGGCGCTCCAGGGCCCGATCCCCGAGGCGAATGGAGCCTGCGCCCGCCTGCAGCGTGCCTGCCACCAGGTTCAAGAGCGTGGATTTGCCGGAGCCATTACTGCCAATCACCACCACAAACTGCCCCTCGGGACAGTGAAACGAGAAATCCCGAAACAACTGCCTCCAATCCCCACCAGGCAGGGGATGGCCCCAAGCCAGCTCCTCAACCCGCAAACTCATCGGTTCGCCCCCCCTGGATCCGAAACCCCGGGAAGCCTGAGGCGGCCAAAAGCCAAGGCCACAAGCAACAGCAAGGCCGTGG
>CAIYSK010000020.1 GCA_903928835.1 uncultured cyanobacterium | reverse complement strand
CCCCCTCCAGCCAACGCAGCACACTCCAGCCGTAATACTTCTTGCACCACAGCAAACCGGCTAAGGCCGTGGAATGGATCAGGCGATCATCTGCCGTAAGACCTGGCAGAAGATGCTCTTGGAAAGCATGCCAATCGGCCTCCCTCTCGGCGAAAATCGCATCAAAGCCAGCACCAAATAGTTCTGGCGCGGAGCCATCAGCCGGTGTGCCATCTGCTGCTTGGGGCCGTAGACGCAGCTGCACGCACCATTCTTCCCCAGGAGCCAACGTGCGCTGGATCAGACGGGCAGCCTTGGTTCCAGATTGGGCTGGGTTGATGGCACCGGTTTCTCCTTCCACCACATAACGGTGGAAACCGTCCTTCTGAAACGGGGTTGGGTTGGGCTGGTGAAATAGACGCTCCAGGTTGGTTTCGTTGTCGGTAAACAGCCAATCGCCCTGTTCCCGGCAGTGCAATGTGTAGGCCTCCAGATGGGGCAAGGCTGGAATCGCCACAGCATCCTTTGACACCCCCTCATTTGAGACAGCCATGGGCTGACATAGCTGGCCGGGATAACCCCATGACCAGGTATTCCGCATCCAGATCGTGGGGAGGAGCGTGATTGGTGCCGCATCAGGCCCCCGATTGACAACCCTGATTTGGATCAGGATGTCGGTGGGTGATGCCTTGGCATATTCAATAACAATATCGAAGTAGCGATTGTCGTCAAAGATTCCAGTATCGACAAGCTCATATTCGGGCTGGTCCCTGCCACGACGGCCATTTTCATCGACCAAGTGCTGGTAGGGGAATTCAGCCTGGGGGTACTTGTAGAGCCCCCGCATGAAACTGTGGGTCGGGGTATTGGCCAGATGAAAGTAGTAGTCCTTGATGTCTTCGCCATGGTTCCCCTCCGGGTTTCCCAGGCCAAAGGGACGTTCCTTCAGGATCGGATCAACGCCATTCCAAAGGGCCACGGAAAAGCAGAGCCGGCACTGGTCATCACAGATACCGAGAAGGCCGTCCTCCCCCCAGCGATAGACCCGTGAGCGGGCATGGTCATGGGGAAATGACTCCCAGGCATTGCCATCGGCGGAATAATCCTCCCGCACAGTGCCCCACTGGCGCTCGGGCAAATAACTGCCCCAAAGAGCCCAGGGCTGGGTCTCCCCATCACGCTCTACAAGCCGTTGAAGTTCTGCAACTTGGCTGCTGGGATCGGGGCTGCTGGTCATCCCATCACCGCCTTGAGTTCGGCTGCGATGCGCAGGGCATTGGCGATCACCGTGAGGCCTGGGCCCACCGCTGGGCAACTGGGGAAGACGCTGGCATCGGCAATCGTGAGATTGGCCACCTCATGGCTGCGGCCATCGAGGCCCACCACTGAGGTGGCTGGATTCGCGCCCATCCGACAGGTGCCACAGGCGTAACCCACCACCGAAAGTGGCGCCTCTCCCCGGGGATGGGTGGGGGCTGTCTTCACCACATGGGTGAGGGGGTCAGCCTCCACCTCCTTGAGGGTGTCAACCCAGCGATAGACCAAACGGTCATGGGCTTCGCGGTTGTTGTGGAGATAGTTCACCTGAATGCGATCGCCCCGGAGGGACACCCGGTTGTGGCGATCGGGCAAGACCGGGCTAAGGGCCCACCAACTCACCGAGCGGGCAGCCAACTGCTCAAGGCCCATGTTGGGCAGCAGCTTGGTCACCAGGGAGAGCACCGGTGGGGATTCGGAAAACAGGGCGTCCTGGAGAACCCCACCGCCGGTTTGGAGGGTTCCCAGGGGGAAGGACACATTTTTGTCGCCCCAGAGGAAATCACTGACCCCAAGACTGCGGGGATAACGGCCGGAATTGGGCTCAGCCGCCAACTGCAAGATGGAAGTGAGCTGGGGATTCATCAGGTTGCGGCCCACCTGATCGGAACCATTGGACAAACCCCGGGGATGGTGATCGGTGGCTGAACGCAGCAGAATCGCCGCGGTGTTGATGGCCCCAGCAGCCAACACCACGTGGTGGGCCATAAACAACCAGTTTTGACCAGCCACGTTGGCTTCCACACCACGTACCTCGGTGCCCGATGGGTTGACATGCAACCGGGTCACCTCAGTGCCGGTACGAACCGTGATGGCGCCCTTGGGCTGGAGGGCCAGATCAACACCAAACAATTCGGCGTCGCCAGAGGGATCCACCGGCGATTGCGACCAGCTCAAGGGCAGGTCATAGGGATGGGTGCCGTGGCGCTGCAAGGCCGAGCGAAGCTCCTCCAGGAAGGGCTCAATCGGCCTGGGAGCCAGGCCATAGTCCGCCTGGCGGTTCGGCTCGGTGGGATCAACCCCAGAGCGACCATGGACGCGATAGAGATCCTCGGCCTGCGAATACCAAGGGGCCATCTCCCCGTAACCCAATCCCCAGGCAGGAGCCTGGGCCTCTTGCAGGGCAAGGCCTTCAAATTCTTGTTCGCGCATCCGTTCCAGCACCCCGCCCCAGATCTTGGTGTTGCCGCCAAGGGCATAGACGGTCTGGGGGGAGAACGGATCACCGTCCGTACCAAACCACTGTTCTTTGGGGTGGTAGCGATCCTTGCGGAACAGGCCAACATCGGCCACGTTTTGATCCTCGATGGGGAGCTGGACCCCCCGCTCGAGCACGAGCACCTTCAGACCGGAGCCGGCAAGGTCGCCAGCCAAGGTGCCCCCGGCGCCCCCCGTTCCCACCACAATGATGTCGTAGGTGATGTCATCAATGATCATCGTTTCGCTCCTGGAATCTTTGAGTAATTCATGGTGATTGGCCCCGGGTTATTGCCAGACATAAATCAGCAGGAACAGGATGATCCAGATCACATCCACAAAGTGCCAAAACAAGGAGGTGGCCTCGACGCCCTGCTCCCCACCGTCGTAATTGCCAGGAATAAAGGACTTCACCAACATCAAGCCCATGAGCCCAATACCGGTCGCCACATGGAGGCCGTG
>CAIYSK010000019.1 GCA_903928835.1 uncultured cyanobacterium | reverse complement strand
GGCCTTTGACCTGCTGTGATTCCCCATGCCTGCCCAGCTCCTTAACCCCGTCGACCTTGCCGCCCTCGCTACCACCTTGCCCAATTGGCAACTGGTGGCTGGAAAATTGCACCGCGACCTGGTCTTTGCCGACTTTGTGGAGGCCTTTGCGTTCATGACCAAGGTGGCCCTGATCGCTGAAGCCATGGAGCATCACCCGGAATGGAGCAACGGGTGGAACCGGGTGAGCATTGACCTGGTCACCCACGACATGGGGGGCCTGTCCAACCTGGACGTGCAACTGGCTCAGCGGATCGATGGACTGACCCGCTGAGTTCCGCTTCAAACCAGCATGGGGACCTTGTTGGGATCCATCTGCTGGAAGCGCAGCTTCTGTTTGCCGACCGCTGCTTCCCCATTGAGGGCAAGATCAACTGCCACATCGACCGCGATCGTGTGGCCTGCGCTGAATGTGCCCGCCAGGATGCTTTTGGCAATGGGGGTTTCCAGTTCGCGCTGGATGGCCCGCTTCAGTGGCCTGGCGCCATAGACCGGGTCGTAACCAACGGCTGCGATCCAATCGAGGGCATCGGCATTGAGCACAAGCGCAATCTTTTTGTCGTCTAGGCGTTTGGCCAGGCGTTGCACCTGCAGTTCTACGATTTCGCGCAGTTCTTCCTGCTTAAGGCTGTGGAAGATGATCGTTTCATCCAGGCGGTTGAGGAACTCGGGGCGGAAATGACCCCGTAGGGCCCCATTCACCAGGGCTTCCATCTCACTGTGGCGGCCTGGATCTCCAGCGAGATCCAGAATGGACTGGCTGCCGATGTTGCTCGTGAGGATCAGCACCGTATTGGTGAAATCCACCGTGCGACCTTGACCATCGGTGACCCGGCCATCATCGAGGATTTGCAGCATCACATTGAACACATCGGGGTGGGCCTTTTCCACCTCGTCAAACAGGATCACCGCATAGGGCCTGCGTCGCACGGCTTCCGTGAGCTGGCCCCCTTCTTCGTAGCCCACATAGCCAGGAGGGGCCCCGATCAGCCGGCTCACGGCGTGCTTCTCCATGTACTCGCTCATGTCGATGCGCACCATGGCGTCATCGCTGTCGAAGAGCTGGGAGGCCAGGGCCTTGGAGAGCTCGGTTTTACCAACCCCCGTCGGGCCGAGGAAGAGGAAGCTGGCGATGGGGCGGTTGGGATCGGAAAGGCCTGCCCTCGAGCGCTGGATCGCATCGGCTACGGCCGTCACGGCCTGGGCCTGGCCCACCACCCTGCTGTGCAACTCATCTTCCAGTTGCAGAAGTTTCTCCATCTCGCTTTGCACCAGCTTGGCCACAGGGATGCCGGTCCATTTGGCGATCACTTCGGCGATGTCGTCCTCGGTGACCTCTTCGCGCAATAGGGATTTGTCGCGGGCGCCATCGGCTCCGGCTGCGTTCAGGGCCTCCTCTTTGGCGGCTAGTTGCTTGTGGAGCTCGGCCAGGGTGCCGTATTCGAGTTCGGCGGCTTTGTTGAGGTCGTAGTTGCGCTTGGCTTGCTCCACCTGCAGCTGTACCTGCTCGATCTCTTCTTTGATCGCGCTCAATTCATCAATGGAACCCTTCTCTTTTTGCCATTGGGCATTGAGGGCACTCTGTTGTTCGCTGAGATCGGCTAACTCCTTTTCGAGTCGTTCGAGCCGGTCCTTACTGGCCGTATCCGATTCGCGCCCTAGGGAAAGCTTCTCCATCTCCAGCTGCAGGATGCGCCTGTCCAGTTCGTCGATCTCCTCCGGCTTGGAAGTGATCTCCATCTTCAGCCGCGCCGCTGATTCATCCATCAAATCGATGGCCTTGTCGGGTAGGAAGCGATCGGCGATATAGCGGCTGCTGAGCACAGCCGCGGCGACGAGGGCATTGTCGGCGATCCTCACGCCGTGGTGCACCTCGTAGCGTTCCTTGAGCCCCCGCAGGATCGAGATGGTGTCCTCCACCGTGGGTTGATCCACGAACACCTGTTGGAAACGGCGCTCGAGGGCCGGGTCTTTTTCGATGTGCTGGCGGTGTTCATCCAGGGTGGTGGCCCCAATGCAGCGCAGTTCCCCCCTGGCGAGCATGGGCTTGAGCAGGTTGCTGGCATCCATGGCTCC
>CAIYSK010000018.1 GCA_903928835.1 uncultured cyanobacterium | reverse complement strand
GCTTGAGATCAGCGATCTCTGTGCCCGAGTGGAGGATCAACCGATCCTTAAAGGGGTCAATCTGACCATTCGCGCTGGAGAGATCCATGCGGTGATGGGCCGCAATGGCAGTGGCAAAAGCACGCTTTCCAAGGTCTTGGCGGGCCATCCCGCTTACACCGTGACAGCCGGTTCCGTGCTGTATCGGGGCGAGAACCTCCTGGAGTTGGCACCGGAGCAACGGGCCCGCACCGGGCTGTTCTTGGGCTTCCAATATCCGGTGGAAATTCCCGGTGTGAACAACTTGGAATTTTTGCGGGTGGCCACCAATGCCCGCAGAACCGAGCAGGGCTCAGACGAGCTCGACACCTTCGCTTTTGAAGATCTGGTGCGCGAGCGACTCGGCGTGGTCCAAATGGATCCGGCCTTCCTGGAGAGGGGCCTGAATGAGGGCTTTTCCGGAGGCGAGAAAAAGCGCAATGAGATCCTGCAAATGGCACTTCTAGAGCCCCTGGTTGCCATCCTCGATGAAACCGATTCCGGCCTGGATATCGATGCGCTCCGGATCGTTGCCGGGGGGGTGAATCAGTTGGCCGGCCCCGACAACGCCACCCTGTTGGTGACCCATTACCAGCGGCTGCTGGATCTGATTACTCCGGATTACGTTCACGTCATGGCGGCGGGAAGGATCCTGCGCACCGGCGGCAAGGACTTGGCCCTTGAGCTGGAGCGCGATGGCTACGACTGGGTGGATCAGGAGTTGGCACGCCTTGGGGCGGAGCCGGCGGAGGTGGGTTGATGCCCCTGCTTTCTGTGGAATCCCAGTTGCCCTGGTTGGCTGAATTGGCCGGGGCGCCCTTGCCGAATCGGCGTGAGGAGGCCTGGCGGTTCACCGACCTCGCCCCCTTGAAGGCTCTGGAACCCACCGTTTTGCCGGTGGTTGATCCCCTGGCGGGGGTCCCGTTGCCCAAGGGCGTCAGCCGCCTGGATCGTGAGGAATGGGCTCCGCTCTTGGACGCCAGCCTGGTGGCCACCGGCAGTGAGTCCGCTTGGCCGGTAGGCCTGAATCGGGCGGCGGATCCCCAGGTGCTGGCCCTGCGGGTCACGGGCGAAGCAGGCCCTCTGGAGCTGGCCTGGGATGCGGGCAGTGCCAAGGGCTTGGCGGCCTTGCGGGTTTTGCTGGTACTGGAGCCGGGCTCAAGCCTGGATGTCTTGCAGGTGGTGAGCTCCAGCGGAGAGAACTGCACCAGCCTGATCACGGAGGTGGTGTTGGCGGAGAATGCCCGCCTCAATCTTGGCGTTCTGGCCCTTGGCCACCCGATGGCCAGCCTGCTGGCCCATGTGGCCGTGAAACAGGAGCCTGGCAGTGTCCTCAGCTGCACCACGGCTACGGCGGGTTGGGGGCTGGTGCGCCTGGAGCCCCGGGTGATGCAAAGCGCTGGCTCTGCCCAGACCCGCCTGCGGGGACTCCAGTTGGTGGATGGTCAGCAACTCGCCGATACCCACAGCTTTATGTCGTTTGGGGGGCCGGCAGGGGAGCTCGACCAGGTCCACAAAGTGGTGGCCAATGGCTCGGGCCGCAGTGTGTTCAATGGGGCGGTGAAGGTGCCCCAGGCTGCCCAGCAAACCAATGCGTCCCAGCTCAGCCGCAGCCTGCTGCTCTCGGATCGCGCCCGGGTGGATACCAAGCCAGAGCTCGAAATCGTGGCCGACGATGTCAAGTGCGCCCATGGCGCCACGGTGAGCCAGCTCCAAGCAAACGAATTGTTTTATCTGCAGAGTCGGGGGATTGGGGCTGATCAGGCAGCCCGCCTGTTGTTGCGGGGGTATTGCGATGAGGTCCTGCGGGAGTTGCCCGCCATGGCCAGTGCTTGGCACCCCTTGGCCCGCCTGTTGGATGAGGGGGCCTGATGGTGATGGCAACCTCCGCACCTCCCAGCGCACCCGCCTTGGACCTGGCGGCGATCACCCGGCCTGATTTTCCGCTTTTGGCCCAAACCGCTTGCCTGGGCGAGCCCCTGATCTATCTCGACCACGCGGCCACCAGCCAGAAGCCCCGCCAGGTGCTTGAGGCCCTGCAGCACTACTACGCCCACGACAACGCCAACGTGCACCGCGGCGCCCACCAACTGAGTGCCCGAGCCACCGAAGGTTTTGAAGCGGCTAGGGGCAAGGCGGCGGCCTTCATCGGAGCGGCTAGTCCGCGGGAGATTGTGTTCACCCGCAACGCCAGTGAGGCCATCAACCTGGTGGCCCGTAGCTGGGGCGAGGCCAACCTCAAGCCGGGCGATGAGATTCTGCTGACGGTGATGGAACACCACAGCAACCTGGTGCCCTGGCAGTTGCTCGCGGCGCGCACGGGGTGCGTGTTGCGCCATGCGGGCCTCACCGAGACCGGTGAACTGGATCTCGAGGATCTCCGCAGCCAGATCAGTGGGCGCACCAAATTGGTGAGCTTGGTGCAGGTGAGCAACACCCTGGGTTGCCTCAATCCGATCGAAGCGATTGCCCCCTTGGCCCATGCGGCAGGGGCCCTGCTCCTGGTGGATGCCTGCCAGAGCTTGCCCCACCTCCCGGTGGATGTGGCCCAGCTGGATTGCGATTTTCTTGTGGCTTCCTCCCACAAGCTCTGTGGTCCCACGGGTATGGGTTTCCTCTGGGGGCGGGAGGCGTTGCTGGAGGCGATGCCCCCCTTCCTGGGTGGCGGCGAAATGATCCAAGACGTCTACCTCGACCACAGCAGTTGGGCCGAGTTGCCCCATAAGTTTGAAGCGGGTACCCCCGCCATCGGTGAGGCCATCGGCATGGGCGCAGCCCTCGATTACCTCCAGGGCCTGGGACTCGATCGCATCCACGCCTATGAGCAACAGCTCACCCGTCTGTTGTTTGATCGGCTTGGAGCCATCGATGGCGTGAGGCTGCTTGGCCCCACTCCCCAGCAGCAGCCCGATCGCGGCGCCTTGGCGGCCTTCACCGTGGAGGGTATCCATGCCAACGACCTGGCGGCGCTGCTGGATTCGGCCGGGATTTGTATTCGCAGCGGCCATCACTGCACCCAGCCCCTGCACCGGCTCTATGGCATCGCGGGTTCGGCTCGCGCCAGCTTGAGCTTCACCACCACCGTGGAGGAGATCGATCGGTTTGCTGAAGAGCTGGCCGGCACGATTGCCTTCCTGCGCGAGCACAGCTGAGTAGGCCCCAGCAGCGCGCGCTGCCCTCAATTGGGGGTTAGCACGGCCATGGCTTCGGCCTGGTGTTGGCCCTGCCAGGCCCAGTGCCAGCGCCAGCCAGCTTGCTCAGCGCTGGCCTGAATGGCGGCACGGTCGGCTGGGATGTCGCACTGGCTCAGGTGGTCGATCACCTGCTCCTGCTGTTCGACGCTCAGGGCCTGCCATCCGTTGCGGATGCGCTGGCGGTAGCGCGCGATGTAGGCCTCGTGCGTCTCCCCGGGTTCCCGGAACACATCCACCCAGAGGAACACCCCGTTGGCGTTGATGCGCCGACGCGCGCCCTGCAGGAAGATCTGCTTCTGGGCGTCGCTGAGGTGGTGGATGGCGAAGGCGGAGTGGAGGATGTCGGGTTGTTCGAGGCCAGGCCCGTCGCCCTCCAGGGCCTGGGCCCAGGTCAGTAGGTTGCCGACGCGCCAGTCGGTGGGATAGGGCACTGGCCCCAACGCTCGCTCGGCCAGCGGCAGCACCACGGCCGCCAGATCGAGGCCCGAGTAGCGGCCCAGGGGCAGGTCCCGCAACAGCGGGGCCAGCAGGGCCAGATCGCCGCAGCCCAGATCGAGCAGGGCCGGCGGGGTTGCGGTGGCAGGCCGTTGGGCCAACCAGTGGCGCAGAGCCGCTTCGGTGGCTGTGGCCACGGCCCGGTGCTCCATCAGGTCGTGTTCCACGACGGCCCGGTACGAGCTCCACTGGTGTTCAAAAAATTCCATGGGCCTCCTGGCGGGTGCCGATTCTCATCGATTTTGCGACTAGGGCTTGATGCCTCCTCCCCCGGGTTATGCCCCCAGCCAGGCCAGCGGG
>CAIYSK010000017.1 GCA_903928835.1 uncultured cyanobacterium | reverse complement strand
TGATTCGCGGCCAGGCCGGCACCACCGTCACCCTCACCCTCAAGCGCAAGACCCAAACCCTGGATGTGGCTTTGACCCGCCAGAGGATTGAGTTGCATGCCGTGGAGCACCAACTCAACACCACCTCCGATGGTCGCAAGGTGGGTTACATCCGGCTCAAGCAGTTCACTGCCACTGCTGCCAAAGACATGCGGCTAGCCCTCAATGATCTTGAATCCAAATCGCCCGATGGCTATGTGCTCGACCTGCGCAGCAACCCAGGCGGTTTACTGGTGGCGAGTGTCGAAATTGCCCGGGAATGGCTCAATGAGGGCACGATTGTCTCCACCAAAACCCGCGATGGCATTCAAGACATCAAGCGGGCCACGGGCCGGGCCATTACCGACAAGCCCCTGGTGATTTTGGTCAACGAGGGCTCGGCCAGTGCCAGTGAGATCCTCTCCGGTGCCCTCCAGGACAACCACCGTGCCCTGTTGGTGGGCCAAAAGACCTTTGGCAAGGGCCTGGTGCAATCCGTGCGGGGGCTCTCCGATGGCTCCGGCATGACCGTGACCATCGCCAAGTACCTGACCCCCAGTGGCCGCGATATTCACCACCGGGGCATTGAACCCGATGTCTCCGTCAAGATGACCCCGCTGGAGGCCCAGCGCCTGAAGCTTGAGGATCTCGGCACCGTGCGCGATCCCCAATACAAGGTGGCTGAAAACACCTTGGTGAAAGAGCTCAATGCCCTCAAGAGCTCAGCCAAAACTCCTGCCAAACCGGGCGTGCAGGCCTACAGCCCCACCGGCGCCAATTTGCCCTCAGCCCTGCCCAATCACTAGGCAAGCACTAGAAATCCAGACTGGCCAGCGTTATGGCTCAGCAGGATGTCCCGGCTGGAGAATGGGGTTTGCATCGTAAGGGCGGATTTGGCAACGGAAGACGGCACCCCCACCTCCCTATGGCAACTCAAGCCCTGGTGGTGTCAGCCCTGGACCATTCTGCTCACTGGCCTAATGGCCATCGCGCTCAGCTGGCTGCTCTTGCATCGCTGGTGGATTTCAGCGCCAGTCGCCTTGGCGGTCATGCTGTGGTGGTGGCTTTTTTTGGTGGTTGTGCCGAGGGCCTACCAGGCTGAACTTGGGGAAGGAGCTACTTTGAAAAAAGAGTAAATCCGGACTCGACTAGGCGACTGGCTGCATCAGGCCACCGCCGGGGCTGGAATCGTCGTCGTCGTTGTTGCCAGGGTTGTTCATCGTGGCCATCAAGACAAGACCGACAAGCCCCACGAGGGCGGAGGTCAGGCCGGTGCCAGATTCGAAGCCTGAGCCGATATCGAGGAGTTCACCCATGGCCCAGCACTCAGCGTTCTCAGAATCGTAACGAAGGTTTGCGCTTCACCGTGGGACCGGCCTTAAATACTCAGCTTTCTTAGACGCTCAGAACAGCTTCGTTTTGGGCCTTGAGCTGCTCGTTGCGCTGGACATCGGTGAGGCCATCGGAGCCTGGGATTTGTTCCGCCATCAGATTCAGCCAGTCCATCAGCTGCTCCAGCTGCTTTTCCATGGGCAGCATGCCCAGGCCCCGGGCGAGCACCTTTGCCGTGCTGCCCGATCCGGCCTGGAAGAGCAGGCGGCCGTGCAGGTGGGTGGGAAGGCCTTGGCGCAACAGCCGGAAGGCCGGTTCTTCCATCGGGGTTTCAAGGGCGATGTTGGGCTTTTCAGGCTTGATCCGCGAGAAGCCGCAGCGCTTGGCCACCAGCTTGAGTTGCATCAGCAGGAGCAGCGATTGCACCGGTGCCGGGATGGCGCCGTAGCGGTCGACCCAGCCAGCTGCCAGCTCCACCAGGTTCTCCTTCGAGGTGCAATCGGCGGCCTGGCGGTAGGCGGTGATTTTTTCGTCGTTTTCGGTGATCCAATCGCCGGGGATAAAGGCCGTGACCGGTAGGTCGATTTGGGTGTCTTCGACGGTGGGGATGTCTTGACCCTGGATCTCGGCGAGGGATTCTTGCAGCATCTCCATGTAGAGATCGAAGCCAATCGCTTCCATCTGGCCGCTCTGTTCCACCCCCAGCAAATTGCCCACGCCGCGGATCTCCATGTCGCACATGGCGAGCTGATAACCGCTGCCAAGTTGGGCGAATTCCTGGATGGCTCTGAGCCGTTGGCGAGCCGCTTCTGAGAGTGATGCATTGCCTGGATAGAACAGCCAGGCATGGGCCTGGATGCCGCTGCGGCCCACCCGGCCGCGCAATTGGTAGAGCTGGGCCAGGCCGAATTTGTGGGCGTCCTCGATCAAGATCGTGTTCACCCGGGGGATATCGAGGCCGCTCTCCACGATCGTGGTGCAGAGCATCACATCGGCTTCGCCGGCGTTGAACGCCACCATGGCGCTTTCCAATTCCCCTTCGGCCATCTGGCCATGGGCCACCAACAATTTGAGCCCGGGGATCATCGCCCGCAGTTGGCCGGCCACATCCTCGATGCCTTCCACCCTGGGGACCACATAAAACACCTGGCCGCCCCGGTCCAGCTCCTGGCGCAGGGCACTGCGGACGGCCTCCTCATCAAGGGCCGAGAGATGGGTTTTGATCGGCCGGCGCAGGGGCGGCGGCGTGGTGATCAGGCTCATTTCCCTCACGCCCGACAAGCTCATGTAGAGGGTGCGCGGAATAGGGGTGGCTGAAAGCGTGAGGACGTCGACGTCCTTGCGCAGGGCCTTGATCTTTTCTTTTTGGTTGACGCCAAAGCGCTGCTCCTCATCCACCACCAACAGCCCGAGTTGCTCGAAGCTGGTGTCCTTGCTGAGCAATTGGTGGGTGCCCACCACCACGTCCACGGTGCCCGCCTTCAGCCCGGCCAGGATGGCTTTGCGCTCGGCCGCCGTGCGAAAGCGGTTGAGGAGGGCCACTTTCAGGGGATAGGGGGCAAAGCGTTCCGAGAGGGTGCGCCAGTGCTGTTGGGCGAGCACCGTGGTGGGGGCAAGCATGGCCACCTGTTTGCCCGCCGTGACGGCCTTAAACACGGCGCGGATCGCCACCTCCGTCTTGCCAAAGCCCACATCGCCACACACCAGCCGGTCCATGGGCTGGTCCCGTTCCATGTCGCGCTTCACCTCGGTGATGGCCTTGAGTTGGTCGGGGGTGGGCTCGTAGGGGAAGGAGTCTTCCAGCTCGTTTTGCCAGGGTCCGTCGGGGGGGAAGGCAAAGCCAGGGGCCTGATGCCGCTCGGCATAGAGCTTGACCAGGTCCATCGCCACCCTGCGGATGGCTTTTTGGGCCCGCTCCTTGGCCTTGGTCCAGGCCGTGCCGCCCATCCGATTCAGCTCGGGCGGGGCATCGGTGGTGGCCCGGAAGCGCCCCAGGCTGCCCAGTTGGTCGGCAGCTACCCGTAGCAGGCCATCGGCGTATTGCACCACCAGGTAGTCGCGCGACTCTCCACTGATGGCGAGCTTTTCGAGCTTGAGGAATTTGCCCACACCGTGGTTGCGGTGCACCACGAAATCCCCGGGCTGCATCTTGTTGGGATCCACCGTGCGGCTAGCGGCCTTGCGGCGGCGGCGCACGTAGCCCGTGGCGGCCAGGGAGTGTTGGCCGAAAAATTCCCGATCCGTAATCAGCACCAACTTCCAGGCTGGTAGCTGCAGTCCTTCCAGCTCGGCTGTTCCCCTGGTCTTCAGGGCTACGGGGGTGTTTTGTTCGATCAACCGCTCAATGGCCGGCGTATCCGCGGGGTTGGGCACAAACCTGGTGATGCAGTCGTGCTCCTCCAGCAGGGCCACGGCCCGGCTCGGCTGGGCTGAGAGCAGCCATACCCTCGCTTTCTCAGCGGTAAAGCCCTTCACCAGGCCGGCGAGCTTGCCGAAGGCATTGGGGTAGGCCGGCACGGAGCGGCTGGCCAGATCAAAGCTGTTGGGATGGCTATCCGTTTCAAACAGCTCGGCCAGGTCAAAACCGCCAAAGGCCTCGAGTTGATCGAGGGCAGATTGGGGATCCCGGTGCAGGGTGATGGGCAGCTGGGGGTGCTCGCTGGCCAAATCGGCGCCGTGGTCCTGGGCATGGTCGAACCACTGCTGGCCATGGGCGAGGCAATGGAGCCTTTCATCCACCGCAATCAAGGTGTGGGCGGGGAGGTAATCGAGCAGGGAAGCGGGCTGGCTCCAGGCCAGGCCCATCAGGCGTCGCATCCCTTCCGGGGTGGCGCCTTCGAGCAGCTCATCGGTGGCTTTGGGCCCCAGGAGATCGTCCAGCCCATCGGGCATGGTGTCGCGGAGGATATCGGCGATCAGGGGGGCGTAGCCGGTGGGGGTGAGGCGCATCACCTCAATGGCGTCGAGGGAGCGCTGGCTGGCGGGATCGAATTCCCGCAGTTTCTCCAGTTCGTCGCCGAACAGCTCAAGCCGCACGGGCAGCTCTGCACTTACAGGAAATACGTCGACGATGTCGCCGCGGCGGCTCCAGCTGCCCTCCTGCTCAATCGTTGAGACCCGTTCGTAGCCGAGGCGCGTGAGGGTTGCTGCCAGTTGCTCAAGATCGAGCACATCCCCCTTTCGCAAACTGAAGCAGTGGGCCGCCAGGGCCCCAGGGGGAGGTAGGTGGGGTTGGAGGGCCCGTTCGGTGGCGACCACAGCCAAACCCTTTGAGGCCTCAGCGGAATCCCCCTTGCCTGGGCCATCCATCCATTCGCTCAATACCTGCAGCTGACCCCAGGTGATCTCACTGGTGGGATCGAGGGGTTCGTAGGGCGAACCTTCACTGGTGGGATAGAGCTGACAGCTGCTCCACCCCATCAACTCCAAAAGGGATGCCCAGCGGCCCGCTTCTTCCAGGGTGGGCACGATCACCAGGAGGGGAGCCCCCGCCGATCGGGCTAGGGCACTGCTGATCAGCGCCCGGGCACCCCGACCAGCCCCGCTGAGCCGCAGCCGATCAGGCCGCAGGCTGCGTTCCAACACCTCCCCCGTGAGGGGCACCTGCTGCAGCTGGCGCACCAGGGGGGAGAGGGGCATTGGAGGGCGATGAAAGATCCCTTGATCTTCGCAACTGGGGTTCGCTGGCAGAGTTGGTCCAACGTGCCCTAGCCGATCCCCACCGGGTTGCACCTTGTGCCCTGTCCGATCCGACCTACACCACGGGGTGCTGCCCATGCTGATGAACCGTTTCCCCATCAAGGCGATGCTCGGCCTTGTCCTGCTCCTGACGGCAGCTCTGTTGTCGTTGAAGCAGCAAAGCAAAGGCATTCCACCTCTTGCCGATCCAGCGGCAAAGATCACCTCTGAGGCCCACTCCAAGCCTGGGCCTAGTTGGCGGCGTCCCGATCAGTTTGACCGCAGCGAAATTTTGGAACAGTTGGCCTTAGCGGACCGGCAATGGGTCCCCAAAGCAGAACTCTTGGCTAATGGATCAACCCGGTTTAGCTACAAGCGCCGTGCCGGAGAGCCAAGCCTATCGATTGATCAGATCAAAGGCTTGATGAGGCATCCACCAACTTTTTCGATGGAGCGCCAGTCGATTTCCAGTATTTGGCTGATTTTAGAGAGAGCTGGGGTTGATATCCATTTAGCCCAACCCCGTAAGGAGGGTGCTGCGGGGGAATGGGATCCCAAGGTAAAGACCATACGTATACAGCCTGAAGTCCTTGGTAAAGGCAGTAAGGAATTTGCTCGGGTGTTGAACCATGAGGCTATTCATGTCGCCCAAAGCTGCAAAGGTGGATCTCTAACAGCCTATCCTGAAGTGATTGGCTTACCAAACAATCTCCCCCGTGAATTGGAGTTTGTTCTTGAGAAGCCCCAGTATCGGAATACTTCTCTTCAGGCAAAAAGCTTGGAAAGGGAAGCCTTTGCTAATCAAGCAGATCTTGAATCTGGTCCTTCCTTGCTCCGGACCTACTGCTTCTGATGCAGACTTATTTAACTTCCAATTTTTTCCAGTTACTTGAATTAATCTCTGGAATAAAGGTTGGTGATCCGGCGACTACGGCAGTTGTCTGCGGGCTTTCAGTCCTTGGGATAAGATTCATTTATTGGTTTCTGGTCCGTCATGCTTGTTGATGGGGTTGATGGGTTTAGTCCAGCATCAGCGCTGCGCTGGAAGCTGGTCCATGGGCCTGGTCGCTGGTTGTGCCTGGGCGCTTTGGTCTCCATTTGGCTGATCGACAGCTCCCTCTCCGATGTATTGCTGAGGAGTGACATCATCGGCGACCATATGCAGTATTTCGACCGCATCTTTGAGGAGTTTAGTGGCTATTTGTTTTTTGCGGTTACCTCCGTGATGGCATTCGCCGTGCTGCGGCCCTTGCCCAGACTTGTGATACCGATGGCCAGTATCTATTCCGCCTTTGCCGTTGCACAGTTGATTGCTAACGTTCTATCAATGGTTCTTACAGCCCATGTTAGGACAGGTATAGGGCTAACGGAACTCTGGGATGTGGCTGCTGTCTATGTCATGTCCGTTGTGGTTTTTATGTTGGTCTATTTGTTGTTTGATGTAACGACTCCTGGCGGAGCTTTCGTTTGGCCTTCCCGTGATGGCCAGGCCCCTCCAGAACCGCATTTGATTGATTATTTGTTTGTTTCTCTCAACGTCAACTCCACCTATGGGCCTACCAGTGAAGCTGTGATGTCGCGGGGGTGCAAGTTGGTGATGGCCCTCCAAACCCTGCTCTCCGTCTTAATGCTGACCGTGTTAATTGCCCGAGCTGTTGGTGCGACCTCCTGATCATTGGGGGTTTAGACGCCCATCAGTTCTCCTTCAAGAAGCATGTTGAAGTGGAGTAATTGGGTGTCGTTCAGTTGCTGACGACTTGAAAGGCTGAAATGGTGTTCGAGGAAAGTTCTTCCCCTGGATGCATCCCATTGCAATTGTCCAAGTAACTGGTCGCACTGGCTAAGCAAGTCTTTGCGACGTAGGGGCACCAAAGCGTTGAGAGGATTCGCCCCAGGATCGAGGGCCTCAAGGGCTTTGAGATAGGCGACGAGGTCGACGTAGCTGGTGAGTCGGTTTCGGCTGGGATGGCTAAAAGCTCGTTCTAGATAGGTCGCTTCCTCCTCACGGCTCCAACCCAGCCGTTGGAGCTGAAGGTCCAGCCGTGCTAGTTCGCCACTCCAGTCCTCGGGCTCACCGCCCTGGTTCTCTGAGGGAGGTTCCAGCTTTTGAACGGGGGGCAGTTTGGGTTCGGCGTCGTTGAGCTCTCCAGCTGACGGAGCTGCTGGTTCCGGTGGTGGGGCTTGGCTGGGGATTGCAGTGGGGATCGCTATGGGGAGGTGGGCCTTGTCCGGGTTCGGGGGCGTTGCTTGAATTTGGTGTTTTGTTTCGGGATCGCTAAGGGGCTGGGGCCTGGTCTGGGACTGGCTAAGGGGCTTGTTAGGTGGCTGGGAGATTGGACCTGGGGGGGGGCCAATCCTTGCCAACAATCGGGTGCTGGCTCGATCTTCCGCTTCTTCGGCCGTTGGGGCTTCCCCCAGGGCGATGCCCAGGCATTGATCGTTAGCCAATGCCCGCACCTGCACCACCCGCTTGCCGGGTTCGGCATGGACCAACTGGGCCTCGAGCTGCATGGCTAGTGGGCTCCTTGCGCCAACGGACTTCCTAGAGTGGACCCTCCTTAGGCCCGCTGCAGCATTTTGGAAGCGGAGTCGATCCAATCGCTAACACCCCTGCTTCAGCAAGCCGATCAATGGGCTGAGGTGCTGGTGCTCCTGCCCTTGCTGGTAGCCCTTGAGATTGTTCTTTCGGCCGACAATGCCATTGCTCTCGCCGCCATCGCTCGCGGCCTCGACGATCCGGCTAGTCAGCGTCAGGCCCTCAATTTGGGCCTTGCCCTCGCCCTGGTTTTTCGCCTTGGTTTGATCGTGGCTGCCCAGTGGGTCCTGAACTTCTGGCCGCTGCAACTCCTGGCTGCCGGCTATTTGTTTTGGCTCTGTGGCAGTCACCTGGTCAAGGTCTTGGCCCCTGCTCCGGCTGAGCTGAGTTCTCCAGCCGACCTGAATTCCCCAGCAGATCTGAATGCTTCAGCCGATCTAAGCCCGATGGCCGAACTGGAGCCTGGGGCAGAAGGGATTGGGAACCTAGGCCCAGGCGCCCTGCTTGGAGCCAC
>CAIYSK010000016.1 GCA_903928835.1 uncultured cyanobacterium | reverse complement strand
ATGGGAGGTATGGGTGGCATGGGCATGCCCGGGATGATGTGATCCCGCCGGGATCCCGCTCCGCCCTAGCCGGCTTGGATTTTGTCCACGTAGGCGGCCACCTGGAGGTCCACACCTGTGATGGCCGTTCCCACCACCACGGCATCGGCGCCGAGCCCAAGGGCCCGCACAGCCTGATCTGCAGAGGCCAGACCGCCCTCGCAAATCAGGCTGGTGTCCATCGGGAGTTGTTGCTTCAGCTGGCCCACCAGATCCCAGCCAGGAGGCCTGTGACCAGCGGTGGCCTCGGTGTAGCCGTAGAGGGTTGTTCCCACCCAGGCACAGCCCAATTCGGCAGCCCGCAAACCGTTGGCCACACTATCGATATCGGCCATCACCACGGCCCCTAGGTCGGTGGTGGCGCGGCGAATCAACTCCTCCAAGGATTGCCCGCCTGGCCGGTAGCGGTCGGTGGCATCGATCGCCACCACATCGGCCCCGGCGGCCCAAACCGCCTGAATCTCCGCCCAGCCTGGCGTGATGTAAACGGGGCTATCGCCATAGGTCCGCTTCCAGAGACCCACAATCAAGGCGTTGGGGCAGCGGCGGCGCACGGCGCCAATGTGTTCAGGGCTCTCAAGCCGCACGCCCGAGGCGCCATTGCGCAAGCTCGCCTCGGCCATGGCCGCAATCACCTCCGGGTCCCGCATGGGCGAGCCTTCAGGTGCCTGCACCGAGACAATCAAGCCAGCGGCCAACAAAGATGGCCGGGTCGCAGGGTTACTCACGCTCAACCGGCCAAGGGAAGATCATCGGAGCGGTCCGGCAACCAGGCCCGCAGGGCCGCCAACGAGGCCGGGGCAGGCGCTGGGGAATCAATCCCTGGGGAATGGGTCCCTGGGACATCAAAGCCGGGTGAATCCATACCGGGGGACTCGGGCACCTCGGGCAAGGCTTGAGCATTCGCAACCGTCTCGATCACAGAAGGCTCGATTGGTACCGTCTCGAGCGCAGCCATCGGCTCTTGAGCGCTGTCCTCGAGGCAATGGTGCAACCAAGCAGAAGCCCCAGGGCCTTGCATCGAGGCCAGGGGGCCCCGGATCCAAGCCTCCAAAGACGGCAGACCGCGGCGATGGACCCACTGCTGCAGCAAGCGATTGGCTAGGCCCCCATCCCGCTCGGCAACGGCCGCCAAAAGACGCTCGGAGAGCTCTGGGCGGGAAGGGGTAGGGAGCGGGCGGGATGCAACCACGGGCGTGGGATTCAGGTGAGCTTGCGATCCAGCAATGGCCGAATCAGGAGAAACAATCCGGCTGCCAAACCAGCCAACACCATCAAGCAGGTGCCAGCGGTGAGGTCGCCGTAAGGAGCCTCCAACACCACGGCGGTGAGGGAGAACTGGCCGGCGTAGGCAGCGCGAATGGGTTCAATCGCGAAGGTAAGCGGATTCAGGGATGCAAGCCAGCCCAACCAGTTGGGCATGAACGACAAGGGTGCCAGCGCCGTACTTGCAAACAGCAGTGGCAAGTTGGCCACAAAGATCACCGCGATCAACTCAATGTGACCCGGCAGGGCAAAGGCCAACCCCAGGCTCAAGGCCGTCACCGCAAACACCAACAGCAACAGGGTGGTGAGCACCAACAGCAGGCCCACCCCCCCAGGCCAGCCATAGCCGAGCAGGGCAGCGGTAGCCATAATCGCCAAGCTCTGGACCAGGCTCAAGCTAGTGATGTAAAGCACGGAAGCCAGCACGATCGAACTGCGGGAGCGCAGGGGTGCCACGAGCAACCTGTTGAGGAAGCCAAATTCCCGATCAAACATCACCGGCAGGCCGGCATTGAGTGCCGCACTAAAGGCGGTGAAAACGATCACCCCAGCTCCAAGGAACCGCCCGTAGCTGATGCCACCTGGCAGCAGCCCTGCGGGAGCCTTGGCAAACAGCGCCCCAAACAACACCAACCAAATCAGCGGTTGCAACACCCCGGCCACCAGGGTGGAGGGCCTGCGCTGCAGCTGCAGGAACAGCCGCTTGGTAAGGGCCAGGGTTTCCTGGCTGATCTCGGCCAGGGCGGAAGGCTGGTCAGTAGCTCCCGGCGAGGGATTGGAGATGGTGGGAGTGGCGCTGGTCATCACATGCTTGCTTTGCGTTCTGCTTTGGGATCGCGGCTACCGGCCACCGCCAGCTCCGCATCCATCAGGGTGCGGCCAGTGGCCTGGAGATACACATCATCCAGGCTCGGGCGGCTTTGGGCTAGGGCAAACACAGGCAAGTCGGCGGTGGCCAATTGCTGACGCAGTTGCTCCACCACGCCATCGTGCTCAATCACCAAGTTGAGCGAATAGCCCTGGGCCTGGTTGACCACCACCTGCCGCACCCCTGGGCAATCCCGGAGCAGGGCTTGCACCGTGGCCGCTTCGCTGGCATCACTGAATTCCCGCACCCGCAGGGTGAGCCGATCACCGCCCAAGGCCGCCTTGAGGGAGGAGGGGACCCCTTCGGCAATCACACTGCCCGATTCGATAATCGCCAGGTGATCGGCCAAGGCATCCACTTCTTCGAGGTAGTGGCTACTGAGCAGCACCGTGGTGCCGCCATCGCGGAGTTGGCGCAACACCTGCCAAATCGCCGCCCGACTTTCAATATCCAGGCCCACGGTGGGCTCGTCCAAGACCAACACCTGCGGACTGTGCAGCAAACCAGCTGCCAAATCGAGCCGGCGGCGCATGCCGCCTGAGTAGCCGCCACAACGGCGATCAATCCAATCACCCATGCCCATCAGCTCGATCAATTCAGCCATGCGCCGGTCGCGCTGACGGGCCGATAGGTGATAAAGATCGCCCTGGAGCTGGAGCAATTCCCGCCCGGTGAGGATCTTGTCAATCGCCACCTCCTGGGCCACGTAGCCCAGCAACCGGCGCACCCCCCGGGGATCGGTCAAGGCATCGATACCCGCCACCCGTACCGTGCCGCTATCGGGAGCGAGCAGGGTGCAAAGGATGCGCAGGGCGGTGGTTTTGCCGGCGCCATTGGGGCCAAGCAGGCCATAGAGGCTGCCCGCCGGCACCTGCAAGGAGAGGTCGTTGAGGGCAGGCACCGGGACACCCTTTGCCGCGGTGTAACGCTTGTTGAGCTGGTGCAGTTCGATCACCAAGCAACCTCTCCGAGACGCATCACCCCTAGGGACTCCCTAGCGAAGGCCCAATGTAGGCAGCCCGGGCGGCCAGCTGGCCATCAACTGGGTGCTCAACACTCCAGCCTGGGGGGTACGGGCCAGCAGGAGCAGCAAACAGATGCCAAAGAGATAGAGGATCGACCAGCGAAACAGGGCCCGGGCGGCCTGGGGATCATCGGGCTGATCAGCCAAGCGGGAGGTGAGCTGCAGCAGGCGGGCATCAAACGGAAGAACCAGCAGGCCAAACAGCGCACCCCCACTGGGCAACGCCCAGAGGCCCAGCACACTCATGGCCACCGTGGCGTAGGCGTAGTGGCGAATCGCCCTGGCCGTCACCACAACCCCCTTAACAACCGGAAGCATCGGGATGCCAACGGAGCGGTAGTCATCCTTGAGCAGCAAGGCAAGGGCCCAGAAATGGGCGGGAGTCCAGACCATCACCAGGGAGAACAACCACCAGCTGGCCCAGCCCAAATACCCCGTGGCCGCCGCCGCCCCCACCAACGGGGGGATGGCCCCAGCCACACCGCCCACAACAATGTTTTGGCTGGTGCGGGGTTTCAAAAGGGCTGTGTAGAGCAGCACATAACTGCACAGGCCCAGCAAGGACAGGCTGGCCGCCAGGGGGTTGACCCCCAGCACCAACACCAGCACCGAGAGCACCGTTAGGCCAATGGCCAGGCCAAACGCTTGGCGCTGGGCCAACCGCCCGGAAGGCAAGGCCCGACGACTTGTGCGCTGCATGCGCCCATCGAGCTCCTGCTCCCAAAGACAGTTCAGGACCCCTGCGGCGGCTGAGGCCAAGGCCCCGCCTACCAGGGCGCAGGTGATCGTGGCGGCATCCAGCCAGCCATCAGCACTGACGGCCATGCCGGCCAGGGTGGTGGCCAACAACAGGGGAATCAAGCGCGGTTTCGCCACCTCCAACCAGGGCGGCAATACCACCGATGGCCGAATGGTTGGGCGGTCGCCACTGGGCTGGGGCACCAATCCAGGCTGCTGAAGCGGGGCGCTAACCATGGGCCAACTCGCTCTTGGGCTGGCGCTGCAGGGGACCGAAGGACCTCGCCAAAACAGCAGATAGGAGGGCCACCAGTAGGGCAGCCACCAGCTGGTGAGCCACGGTGACAGCTGGTGATGCGAGTTGCAATGTGAGGGTCCAAATCCCCAGGCCGATCTGCACCACAACCAAGCCGATCGCCCCAAAGGCCAGGCCCTGGAGATGGCCCAGGCCCCGGGGGAGCAGGGGGGCCGTAGCGGCCATGAGGGCGACACCACCTGCCGCCCCCAGGGCCAGCTTCCTGTGGGCGAACAACCATTGGCACGCCTCGCCAGCTGCGAGGCACTGATCCGCCGCCCATTGGCTGGCCATCAAACCGCCCAGCAAGCACTGGCTAAACACCAAGGCCAAGGCAAGGGCCGCCAGGGCCTGCCACCAAAGGGGAACGGGAGGTAAAGGGTCGAGGACTTCGGGCGCCATGGCCAGCCTCTGGTAGACCCCGCTGACTAGGGACACAAGTACTAAGGCCGTGGCCAAATGGGCAGTGACCAAAGGCGAGGCCAACAGATGGGTCACGGTGAGAGCCCCCAGGGCTCCCTGGAAGGCCACCAAGCCCAAGGCCAGGGAAGCCATCCAAGGCAACCAGGAGGGCAGCCGCCGACGGAGGGTCACCCCCACGCCAACGAAAATCAGCAGGGCCACCCCCACCACAAAGGCATCCAGGCGGTGGAACCATTCCAAGAACACCTGGACATTCATCTGCTTGCCAGGCAAAAAGCGGCCGTAGCAGAGGGGCCAATCGGGACAGGCCAAACCGGCCTCCATGACCCGGGTTGCCCCGCCAATCGCTACCAGCGCCACAAGAGCGACCACCAAATGGGACGCGAGCAGGGAGAGGCGGTGCCTCAACTGAGGATCTGGCCGAAACTGAAGATCTGGCGGTAAAGCCCCTGCCATGGCTCAATCCTGCCGATAAATCACCTTAGGCAAAACAACCTCAGCAAGAAGGCCGGGTGGGCAATCCCGCACATCACCTAGCCCACCATTTTGAATCGGGAATAAAGGGGGGCCAACCAGGGCCAGGGGCTCAAACCAATCCCATCCAAGTGGATTTGCCATCCAAATCATCCAATCAACCTCGAGGTCAAGTGAAAGCCCATAGGCTGGTTCCTGAGGACGACTAGAGCAGTGAAACTTCCCGCAGTTCTGTTTCTAGCGTCTTCCACGGCAGCCCTTGTGCTGGTTGGTCTCTGGGTGGGTTACAACGTCAATGTGCTGCCGATTGCTGCCAGCAGCAATGCTCCCACCTACGACGCACTTTTTAAGGTTCTATTCAGCATTGGCACCGTCCTGTTTCTCGGGATCCTGATCCTTTTGGTGTACAGCCTGGTGGCGTTCCGCCGGCGCCCTGGCGATGTCAGTGACGGATTGGCCCTCGAAGGCAATCTGCCCCTTGAAATCGTCTGGACAGCCATACCAGCGGTTGTGGTGTTATTTGTTGGCCTTTACAGCTACGACATCTACGAGCGCATGGGTGGCATGGCCCCCATGCATGACCACAGCGCCATGCTGGCCATGGCCT
>CAIYSK010000015.1 GCA_903928835.1 uncultured cyanobacterium | reverse complement strand
TTGGGTGGGCCTTGCTGTTGAGGGGGTATTGATCGCGAAGCGAGCATTGACCCCAGAAACGAAAGGATCGCCCAAGGCTCGGACCAACTACCGCAGGGGCTGCAGGATTCAGGCCTGCGCTGTGGTTGCCCCACTACGCCCATAGATGTCTTCAAAGCGCACGATGTCGTCTTCGCCCAGGTAGGGGCCGCTCTGCACTTCGATTAGCTGCACTGGGATTTGGCCTGGGTTGGTGAGCCGGTGCTTACAGCCCAGGGGGATGTAGGTGCTTTGGTTTTCGCCCACCAGCTCCTGGCTGCCGTCCTTTTCCACCACGGCCGTGCCCTTCACCACGATCCAGTGCTCGGCGCGGTGGTGGTGCATTTGCAGGGAAAGGCTGGCGCCGGGCTTCACTTCGATTTTTTTCACCTGCCAGCGCTCGCCTTCGGTGACGCCGTCGTAATGGCCCCAGGGCCGGTAGATACGGCGATGGGCCTTGCTTTCCCGGGCACCTTCGCGCTCGAGCTGGCCCACACCTCCCTTGATGTCCTGGGCCCGGTCGCGGTGGGCGACCAGCACCACGTCATCGGTTTCGACCACCACCAGATCTTCCACGCCAAGCCCCACCACCAACCGGTGTTCGCTGCGCAGATAGCAGTTGCGGCTGTTCTCGCTGATCACCCGGCCGCGCAGCACGTTGCCGTTGGGATCGTGGTCGGCGGTTTCCCAGAGGGCGCTCCAGCTGCCCACATCGCTCCAGCCCGCCTCCAGGGGGAGCACGGCCCCGAGTTGGGTGCGCTCCATCACGGCCACGTCGAAGGCCACGTTGGGGCAAGTGGCAAAGGCTTCCTTGCCCAGGCGCAGGAATTCCAGATCAGCGGCTTCGTGTTCGAGGGCGGAACGGCAGGCACTCACCACCTCGGGGGCAAGCCGTTCGAGTTCGGCGAGCACTGCGCTGGCTTTGAACAAAAACATGCCGCTGTTCCATGTGAAACGGCCGCTGGCGAGGAAGGCTTCGGCGGTGGCCCGGTCGGGCTTCTCGACAAAGCGGGCAATCGGCACCGGGCCATGGGCCCCCGCCATTGATTCGGCCGATTCGATGTAGCCGTAACCCGTTTCCGGGGCCTTGGGCACGATGCCAAAGGTCACCAGCTGGCCGGCTTCAGCGGCAGGGATACCTGCGGCAACGGTGGCGCGAAAGGTGGCGGCATCCCGAATCACGTGGTCGGCGGCGAGCACCAGCAGCAGGGGATCGTCGCCCCGGGCGGTGGCTTGCAGGGCGGCCACGGCCACGGCGGGGGCGGTGTTGCGGCCCATGGGTTCGAGCAGGATGGCGGCGGGGTCAGCGCCGATCTGCCGCATCTGCTCGGCCACGATGAAGCGGTGGTCTTCGTTGCAGATCAGCAGGGGCGGGGCCAGGCCTTCGAGCCCGATGAGCCGTTGCTGGGTTTGCTGCAGCAGGGTTTCCTCGCCACTGCCCGCCAGGGCCCAGTACTGCTTGGGATAACTCGCCCGGGAGAGCGGCCACAGGCGGGTGCCCGTGCCACCGCACAGGATCACGGGGACGAGCTTGCTCTGGGCCATGGGTGAGGAAGTGATCCTCCCATTTTGAAGGTATGGAGCTAAAGCAAGGGTCTAAAGATCCAGCAATCCAGGCGGCGGGGTGATGCCAATCCAACCCTGCTCCATCTCCACCACCGGCACGATCGATTCCACAAAAGGGATCAGCACCTGGCGGCCATCGAGATTGATCTCCAGGAGGTCGTTGCCGGCGTGGATCAGGTTGCTCACCGTACCGATGGCGACTCCCTCCAGCCGCACCTCTAGCCCTACCAGATCGAGCAGATGGAATTCACCCTTGGCCAATTTGGGGCGATCGCTGGCCTTCACCACCAGTTCCTCTCCCACCAGGGCCTCGGCGGCTTCGCGGCAATCGATCCCGGCGAAACGCACCACAAATAACTCCTTGCCGGGCAGCTGGCGGCCGCTGAGTAATTCAATCGGCCGGGCGGGATCCTTGCGGCGCTGCAGCCAGCGCTCGCCGGGCTTGGTGAAGCGCTCCGGGAAGTCGCTGAGGGGCAGGATGCGCAGCTCGCCCTTCAGCCCCTGGACGCCCACCACCTTGCCCACCACCATCAGTTCTTCGGGTTGTGTTGGATCGATGCCCACGCGTTGTTCCATCCCCAAAAGAGGGCCTGATGCCCCTGATAATGACGCCATGCCCTAAGGCAGCTTCCCAACGCGCTGATTGAGATCCCAGTGGCCGACCTTCCGATCCTTCCCGGTTCCACGGTGGTGGTGCGCGATAACCGCTCGATCTACAACGGTTACAAGGGCTTTGTTCAGCGCATCAGTGGCGTCCAGGCGGCGGTGCTATTCGAAGGTGGTAACTGGGACAAGTTGGTCACCATGCCGCTCAAGACCCTCGAGCAGGCCTGAGATTTCAACTGCGCCCAGTTCTGCGACAGGCTTCCAGGGCTAAACGGGCCGCATCCTGTTCCGCTGCCCGCCGCGACTGGCCCCAGCCTTGGTGGGCTGGCTGGCCGGAGATCGTGACTTCGCACCAGAAGCGCTGGGGGTCGGCATGGCCCTGGCTGCGTTCTTCGCAGCGGTAGCTGGGCAGGCCCAGGCCTTGGCCCTGGCTCCATTCCTGCAGGCCCGATTTCCAGTTGTGGCGGTCGGGATCGGCCTCCAGCTCGGCGGCGCTCCGCTGCCAATGGGGGGTGAGCCAGCGCAGCACTGGATCAAGGCCGCCTTGGCTGCCCCCCCAGGCGCAGTAGATCGCACCAATGAGGGCTTCGGTGCATTCGGCCCGCACGGTGGCCTGGCCCGCTTGATCCCCCAGGGCCATCGGGCCCAGGTGCAGAACGGTTTCGATGCCGCAGTGCTCGCCGAGATCGGCCAGCCAGCGGTCGCTCACCAGCTGGGCCCGCAGGGCCGAGCGGCGACCCACGTTGAGGCTGTTGTGGTGCTCCTCCAGATAGACGGAAGCTGCCAACCGCAGCACGGCATCGCCTAAAAATTCGAGCTGCTCGTGGTTGCTGGTGAGACCCGCCGAGCTGTGGCTGAGGGCTTCCTCGATGGGCCCAAGAGCAACGGCGCCCACCCCAGGGCCGGTGGGGGCGGTGGGGTCAAGGCCCAGCTGGCCCAGGAAGGCAACCAGTTGCTCGAGGCGGCCTGGCTTCATGGCGGGATGGAGCTCAGCGGGGAAGAAAGGGGTGAAAGCAGGACATAAGCCGGGTTCTGTTCTCCGCGGCCTGGCGCCGAAGCGCTGGGCGTTGGGGATGGTCATCTGTCTGGGACCGCCGTTACCGGCGGCCTCGAGCGGCGCACTTTGAGCGGGACTGGTGCCATGGCCAACCGTTGTCCCTGGGCCTTGCTCCCGGCCGGGGTTTACCGAGCCAGCACCTCTCGATGCTGCTGGTGCGCTCTTACCGCACCCTTGCACCCTTGCCTGTGCCACGGGCAAGCCCGGGCCATCGGCGGTGTGTTTCTGTGGCACTCTCCTCACGGTCACCCGCACTGGGCGTTACCCAGCAAGCCTGGCCATTGGGGAGCCCGGACTTTCCTCAACCGGCCCAGGCCACCCGACCGAAGCCGGTGTGCCCATGCCAATCGCGATCACCTCGCCTGCTTTCACAGCCCATAATGCCGGCAGGGGTCTGACCCCACCCGGGGCTGTAGCTCAGCCGGATAGAGCGACGGTTTCCTAAACCGTAGGTCGTGGGTTCGAGTCCCGCCAGCCCCGTTGGCCGAAATCCCAAGTGCTGCAGGGGGTGTAACAGGTGGGGCCCCTGGGGGGTTGTGCTGATCAGCTCTCCTCGGCTGGAGCTTTCGGGGCGGCCAGGGCTTTTGACACCATGGACTCGAACGATCCTGGATGTACCCCGATGGCCGGCCGTGGCAGCTCCAGGCCAAGCAGGCGATGGAGCCTCCGGCTGGCTGCTCTGTTGCTGCCCCTGCTCCTGCTGGTGGGATTGCTGGCTGGACCCCTCTGGGCGAGCGCCGTGGAATCAACCCCGCCCGGCCAGCCGCCAGCGCTACGCCAGGTGCCGGGCCCCAGCCCCCGCCAGACCATCGACAATTTCCTGGCCACCACCGCCCAGGGCCATCACCTGATTCACGGGGCCATCCGCCAGGGCCTGGCGGATCCAGCTTGGTTCTATACGCCAGGGCAGCGCCAGCAGGTTGAGGCGGGGCAGCGGCTGCTCGACCAAGCCACCGAGGCCCTCAATCTCAGCGAACTGCCCCAGGCCCTCCATCCGATCACCGGGGTGGGCACGATGGTGATGTTGCGCAGTCTGCTGCTCTACGACCTGGCCAATCATGCCGATCTGGTGCTGCCCGGGTCCGATGACGTGGCCCGCCAAAAGCTCAAGTCCTGGACGATTCCCGAAACCCCCATCACCCTGGCCCTGAATCAACCGACCAAGGGCAGTAAGGAATCGGCGGCAGTGCTGCCCTGCCAGCAGTGCAGCGAGCAGGACTTCCTTTTCAGTCCCCGCACCGTGGCCCAGGTGGATGTCGACTTCAATCGCATCTTCAACGGTGATCCGGCCCTCAGACATCGCTTTGGCGGCGATCTTTATGTCACCTGGTCCCTGCTCCCTGGTGGGGCCCTGCCGCCCAAATGGATGCTGCGCTTGCCGGCCTCCTGGAAGCACTGGCTGGTGAACC
>CAIYSK010000014.1 GCA_903928835.1 uncultured cyanobacterium | reverse complement strand
TTTTGGCACCCCCGGGGGGCCCGCATGCGCCTCCTTATCGAAGACTTCTGGCGCCAAACCCACTTCGCCGACGGCTACGAACTGCTCTACACCCCCCACGTGGCCGACATCAGCCTCTGGAAAACCTCTGGGCACCTGGATTTCTATGCCGAGAGCATGTTTGGCCCGATGCAGGTGGATGAGCGGGAGTACCAGCTCAGACCCATGAACTGCCCGTTCCACGTGCTCACCTACGCGAGCACCCTGCGCAGCTACCGGGAACTACCGATCCGCTGGGCCGAACTCGGCACGGTGTATCGCTACGAGCGCCCCGGGGTGATGCACGGCCTGATGCGGGTGCGGGGCTTCACCCAGGACGATGCCCATGTGTTCTGCCTACCCGAGCAGATTGGCGACGAAATCCTGCGGGTTCTGAACCTCACCGAAACCATCCTCAGCACCTTTGATTTCAAGACCTACGAGATCAACCTCTCCACCCGCCCAGAGAAATCGATAGGCGACGACGCCGTCTGGGATCTGGCCACCAAAGGCCTGATTGATGCCCTCGATCGCAAGGGTTGGAGCTACAAAATTGATGATGGCGGCGGCGCGTTCTACGGCCCCAAAATTGACATCAAAATCGAGGATGCCATTGGCCGGATGTGGCAATGCTCCACCATCCAGCTCGATTTCAATCTTCCTGAACGATTTAACCTGGTTTATGTGGCCGCCGATGGTTCGAGGCAGCGTCCGATCATGATCCACCGGGCCATCTTCGGATCGCTCGAGAGATTCTTCGGGATCATGACCGAGAACTACGCCGGCGACTTTCCCTTCTGGCTGGCCCCCGAACAGATCCGCCTGCTGCCCGTCACCGATGAGGTGGTTCCCTACGCGGAGGATCTTTTAAGCCAGCTGAAAGCTGCCGGCATTCGCGCCAGCCTGGATCGCAGTGGCGACAGGCTGGGCAAACTGATCCGCACGGGGGAACAGCAGAAAATCCCACTCCTTGGCGTGATCGGAGCCAAGGAAGCAGAAGACAACGCCGTGAGCCTGCGCAGCCGCCGCGATGGCGACCTGGGCAGTGTGGCGATCAACGCCCTCCTTGTAGCCGGCCAAGAAGCCAACCAGACTCGAGGGGCTCGCCTCAACCTGCCGGCGGCCTGACGCACCCATCACGATGACCACGGTTCTTGCTGGCGATATCGGTGGTACGAAAACCCTCCTGGGGCTCTACCGCAGCGAAGGGAAGGGCGGTCCCCTCACCTGCATCAGATCCGAGCTGTATCGCTCCGCCGACTGGCCGGACCTGGCCCCGATGGCCACCGAATTTCTGGGCGGCGACCGACCCGATGCCGCCTGTTTTGCGGTGGCAGGACCGGTAGGCCACGGCAAAGCCCAGCTCACCAACCTGACCTGGTCGTTGGATCAAGACGAGCTCGCCGCCGCGACGGGCATCGCCAAGGTGGAATTGGTCAATGATTTCGCCGTCCTGATCTACGGCCTTCCCCATCTATCCACCCCCCAGGTGGCTGCCATCAAGCCGGGCCAAGCCGATCCCACCGGCCCCCTGCTGGTGATCGGGGCCGGCACGGGCCTGGGGGTGGCCTACGGCATCCCGACGCCGTCGGGCCTGGTGGCCATGGCCAGTGAAGGGGCCCACGCTGAATTTGCGGCCCATAGCCAAGCGGATTGGGAGCTCAGGCAGTGGCTGGCCTCCGACCTTGGTCTGGATCGGGTCTCCACCGAACGGGTGGTGAGTGGCACGGGCCTGGGCCATGGGGCCCGCTTTCTGCTCGCCCACGAAGCCTCCGACAGCCACCCCCTGCATGGGGTTGCCGAGCGGTGGCTGCAACCAGGGGCGAGCGATGCCGATTTGCCCGCGGAAGTTGCCCGCCTGGCCTCTGAGCAAGATCCCCTGGCGAGCAAAGCCCTCGACCGCTGGCTCGGCTATTACGGCAGTGTTTGTGGCGACCTCGCCCTGGCCGGTCTTTGCACAGGCGGCATCTGGCTTGCCGGCGGTACCGCCTCAAAGCTGCTACCCCAACTCCAATCGGCCCTCTTCGGGGATGCCTTTTTGCGCAAAGGTCGACTAGGGGCAGCTTTAGAACCCATCCCCATCACCGCCATCACCGATGGGGCGATCGGCCAATTCAGCGCTGCCTGTCGGGCCCGCATGCTTACCGCCTGAGATCAACCCCTGAGATGACCGCCTGAGACACTGGGCCCAGCAGACATATTTGTATGGGGCGCCCCCGGGTTGGACAAGGGGTTCAAGTTCATGTTCCCGCCACCACTGCCAACGTGGGGCCAGGCTTTGATTGCCTCGGTGCCGCTCTCCAACTCGACAACGTGTTCGAGATGCGCTGTATCGAAGGCGGCAGTGAACGCTTCGATCTGATTATCGAAGGATCAGAAGGTTCCCACCTCCGTGGCGGCCCCGACAACCTCGTCTATCGGGCTGCCCAACGGGTGTGGAAGGAAGCCGGAGAAGAGCCCGTAGCCTTGGAAGCTCGGGTGCGACTGGCCGTACCCCCAGCCCGGGGACTGGGCAGCAGCGCCACGGCCATTGTGGCTGGATTAATGGGGGCCAATGCCCTGGTCGGCGAACCCCTGAGCAAGGAAAAACTCCTGGAGCTGGCCATTGATATCGAGGGCCACCCGGACAACGTGGTGCCGTCCCTGGTGGGAGGCCTCTGCATGACCGCCAAGGCCGCATCCCACCGCTGGCGGGTGGTGCGTTGTGAGTGGTCGCAGGCGGTTCAGGCCGTCGTGGCCATTCCAGCCATTCGCCTCACCACCAGTGAGGCCCGCCGGGCCATGCCCAAGGCCATTCCCGTGGGCGATGCCGTGATCAATCTGGGCTCCCTCACCCTGCTGCTTCAGGGCCTACGCACCGGCAATGGCGATCTGATTACTGATGGCATGCACGACCGCCTCCATGAGCCCTACCGCTGGGGCCTCATCCCCGGCGGCAAAGCCGTTCGAGAGGCGGCCATCCAGGCCGGAGCTTGGGGCTGCGTAATCAGCGGTGCTGGTCCCAGCCTGCTCGCCCTGTGCAAACCCGATATCGCCCCAGCGGTGAGCCAGGCCATGGTGCGGGCATGGCACCAGGCCGGCGTCGAATCCCGTTCGGAGGTACTGGCCATCCAACAGGAGGGCAGCAGCTGGCTGGACCTGCCCGACAAGCTCTAGATCGGGCCCGACAAGCTCTACACCACGCCCTAGACCCAAGCCAGCTGAGTACTTTTACTCAGGCCCCCAGGGGCGGCTGATAGATTTCTTTCGGCTGTAATGGGGCTGTAATGGACGCCAATCTTCCCCTTCAGACCGCATCCTTCCCCTGGCTGAGTTTGATCGTGCTGCTGCCGGCGGCCGCAGCCCTATTGATGCCGCTTCTGCCCGGCGATGGCAGCGATCCGAAGGGGCCCCGCACCCTTGCCCTGGTGGTCCTCCTGGCCGACCTGGTGTTGATGCTGGTGGCCTTCAGCCAGCATTTCGATGGCGGCGAGAGCGGCCTCCAGCTTGTTGAGCGGGTCAGCTGGGTTCCAGCCCTTGGCCTCGAATGGTCCTTGGCAGCCGACGGCCTGTCGGCACCCTTGGTGGTGCTCTCAGGATTGGTCACCCTGCTATCGGTGGCCGCCAGCTGGAACATCCAGCGCAAAACCAGGCTGTATTTCGGCCTGATGCTTCTCCAGGCCTCAGCCCAAGGCCTGGTCTTTCTCTCCCAGGATTTCCTGCTGTTCTTCCTCTCCTGGGAATTGGAGCTGGTGCCTGTCTATCTGCTAATTGCCATCTGGGGCGGTAAGCAGAGGCAATATGCAGCCACCAAGTTCATCCTCTACACGGCCACAGCCTCCCTGCTGATCCTGCTCAGCGGTTTGGCCCTGGCCTTCTCTGGTGACACCGTCAGCTTCAACCTCTCCGACCTAGCCAGCCGCTCGCCTGGCGGCACGTTTGGCTTGCTCTGTTACCTGGGTTTCCTGATTGGCTTTGGCGTCAAGCTGCCGATCTTCCCCCTGCACACCTGGCTTCCCGATGCCCACGGGGAGGCGAATGCACCGGTGTCGATGTTGCTAGCTGGG
>CAIYSK010000013.1 GCA_903928835.1 uncultured cyanobacterium | reverse complement strand
GCTACGTGGGCTATGCCCTGGTGGCAGGTGACCCCAGCATCCTGACGGTGAACACCCGCGGCCTGCGGGATGTGCTTGAGAAGGCCTGCTCCCTGGCTGCCACCAACGTGGCCCTGCAGGAAATGCGCGCTGCCTCAGCAGGCCTCCTGAAAGACAACCCCGCTGCTCGCCAGCTGGTGATCCAGTACTTCAACGTCCTGATTCAGGAACTGGAGGTTCCCACCCCCTCCACCCGCCAGCGGCTTGGCAGCCCAGAGAACCAGGGCCTGCAATTACCCGCCACCTATGCCCTTGCGGCGGAAAGTGCCCAGCGCTTCAACATGAAGCCCGGCATGACCGGCAGCCAAAAGGCAGAAGTGGTGCGAGCCGCCTATCGCCAAATCTTTGAACGGGACATCGCCAAGGCCTACTCCCAAGTGGTGTGCCCGGTGGAGGCCACCCAGGTCCGGCAGATGGACATCTCCATGCGGGAATTCATCCGCGCCCTTGGCCATAGCAAGGAATACCGCCAACAGTTTTACGGCCGCTTCTCCAATAGCCGGGCCGTCGAATTGGCCTTCCGCCATTTCCTTGGCCGGGGGATCAGCTCCCGGGAAGAATTCACGCGCTACTTCGACATTGTCAGCGCCCAAGGGCTCAAGGGCCTGGTGGATTCCTTGATCAACACCAGCGAATACGCCCAGGTGTTTGGCGAGGAAACAGTTCCGTACCTCCGCGACCTCGGCGAAGAAGCCCAGGAGAGTGCCGGCTGGGGATCCAACCGCAAGCTGTTCCGCTTCAGTGCTCCATTTGAAGGCGCACCCCAATACGTCACCCTTTATGCGGCTTACCGCCAGCCCTTCCCCGACCAGCACGTCTATGGCGGCGGCAATGATCCGCTAGCCCTCAACTACGGCGCGATCTTCCCCTCCGGCACGGCGTCGGTGGCCACCCGTCCTGCGCCCTATGGCTACGACTTCCGTCGAATCCTGATTGGCAACGGACTCAATCAGCCGGGCCAAATGAACACGGCCCAATTCCGCAAGGCCACCCCAAGACGCGTGGGGCCCAAGGTGGTGCGGTTGCAGCAAATCGCCACGGGGGGAGCATCGGTGCCCCGCCGGGGCGGCCAGCCCAGTGTTCGCGGCACAGAGGCCAGCACCCAAGCGGTGATTCGGGCTGTCTACAACCAGATTCTTGGCAATACCGGCTACGCCGGCGAGCGCAACACCGTTGAAGAGATCAAGCTCGAAAACGGCAACATCAGCCTGCGCGAATTCATTCGCCAGGTGGCCCGCTCCAACGCGTTCCGGCGCCGTTACTGGAGTGGCCTCTACATCACCAAGGCCATTGAGGTGATGCACCGCCGCATCCTGGGCCGTCCCACCCTGGGTCGCTGGGAAATCGACGCCTACTTCGATACCGCGGCTCGCAAGGGCTTCTATGGCGTGGTGGACGCCATGCTGAACAGTTCCGAATACAACGAAAGCTTCGGCGAAGACACCGTTCCCTTCGAGCGATTCATTACCCCCGCCGACCGCAACGCCAGGCAGGTGCCAACCTTCAACAGGGCCTTCAACGCAGCCGCCTACGCCGAGCCTGCAGCCCTCCGGCCTGATGTGACGCCGCCCCAAGCTCTTCGCAGCACGGGCGACCTGGTCCAGCGCAACCTGGCCGATCGCAATCGCGTGATTGTGGGCAGCTGGACCGCCCAACTCTCCGGTGGTGCGGTGGCTTCACCGAATAGCCCCTCCCCAAGCCAGGGGCCTGGCAGCATCCGCCAAGACCCCGCCCCCACCAGGCGTTGGCGTCCAACCACCATTGGCTTTGCCAGTGCTGCTGGCTTTGCTGGCAGTACACCAGCCAGCCAGGTCTCCACCGGAGCTACCTGGCGATCCACCGTGGGCGATGGTCGCGGCGGAGCCCCCGCCGCTGAGCCGGGCGCGGCCATGGCCAGGGCCCTCAGGGGGGGCCAACCCCAAGGGTTCAACCGTCGCAAAAGCTTGGGTCAACCGGTGCAACTCGGCCGCACCGCCAGTGAAACCGACGTACAAACAGCCATCGAAGCCACCTACAAGCAGCTTCTTAACCGTGTTCCCTTTGCAGCAGAGCGGCTCGGAGATGTGGAATCCCAATTCCGCAACCAGCAACTCACGGTGGCCGAATTCGTAGGCCAACTTGCCGGCAGCGACTGCTTCCAACAACGCCTCAATCGGATGGCCCCCCTGCGGGCAGCCTCTGCGGCCTACCTTGCCCTGCTTGGCCGCGCCGCCCAACCCCAAGAAGTGAGTCGGTTCTTAGCGACCCGCGCCAAAGCTGGCCAACAGGCCGCCCTGGAAGGACTGCTCAGTAGCAACGAATATGCCCAGGCTTTCGGCCAAAACACCGTGCCCTATGTGCGTGGGATGGCCACGGCCGACGGCTTGCCTCTCACCAGCGTGAACAGAACCGCTTCTCTCTATGCCGGCAATGCTGGCCTCAACCCCAGCCCAAAGGCCGCCATCTAGGTCGGCGGCCCACAGCCAGCCCAGCCGAAGTCAAACCAGGCGAAGCCAGATCAGCCCATCGCAACCCGGGGCCGTCAGCCCCAAACCTTCCCACTTCACAGTTGGGAGGTTTTTCCATGCTGAGCTACACAAATCAACGCAAAATCGTGGTCGCATCGTGAAACAAGTGCGCCAATCAGCAAGGCAAAAGGATGAACAATTACCACACCATGTTGCTATTAGCGACGCTTGCCAGAGTCCTTGCGGCAGAAGGGATTTGAAAAGCAAATAGGCCGTGAAGAACTGTTACCGGCCCCGGTGACAGCGAAGGGCTTTGGCACAGAATGCTTCAGCGATCGGCGCAAGTCGATCTCTCCACTTACCCAACGGATACCGGTCACCGTCAAGGCGGCCGCTTGTTTCGAGGCAGAACTGCATGAGCATCGTCTCCAACTCGATCATCAACGCGGACGCCGAAGCCCGCTATCTAAGCCCTGGCGAACTTGATCAGATCAAGTCGTTCGTCTCGGCTGGACAGCGTCGCCTCCGCGTCGCGCAGGTTCTCAGCGAGAGCCGTGAGCGCATCGTCAAACAGGCCGGCGGCGCCCTGTTTCAGAAGCGTCCTGATGTCATCTCCCCTGGCGGCAGCGCCTACGGCGAAGAAATGACAGCGTCCTGCCTGCGGGACATGGACTACTACCTTCGCCTCGTGACCTACGGCGTGGTCGCTGGTGACGTCACCCCGATCGAAGAGATCGGCGTGATCGGAGCCCGCGAGATGTACCGCTCCCTTGGCGTGCCCCTTGAGGCCATGGCCGAGTCCGTGCGCGAAATGAAGTCCGCCGCGATGGGCCTGCTCACCGGCGCCGATGCCGAAGAAGCTGGCTTCTACTTCGACTACGTGGTTGGCGCCCTCTCCTGAGGCCCCGAACCCCACCTTTGTTCCGCACCGTCTTTTCGCCCTAAGCAGGATTCATGCAAGACGCCATCACCAACGTCATTAACCAGGCCGACGTACAAGGTCTGTACCTCGACGGCTCTGCCATGGGCCGCCTGGAGCAGTACTTCGCCAGCGGTGAGCTGCGCGTTCGTGCAGCTGCCACCATCAGCGCAAACGGGTCGGCCATCATCAAAGAAGCCGTGGCCAAGTCGCTGCTGTACTCGGACATCACCCGTCCCGGCGGCAACATGTACACCTGCCGTCGCTATGCAGCTTGCATTCGCGACCTCGATTACTACCTGCGCTACGCCACCTACGCCATGCTGGCCGGTGACACGTCGATCCTCGACGAGCGTGTTCTCAACGGCCTCAAGGAGACCTACAACTCCCTGGGTGTGCCCATCGGTGCCACCGTTCAGTCAATCCAAGCCATGAAGGAAGCCACCGCTGCCTTGGTGGGTCCTGACGCCGGTCGTGAGATGGGTGTCTACTTCGATTACATCAGTTCCGGCTTGGGCAACTGATCCAATCGCTTAGGCACAACCCCTCGGATCGTTCCCATGCGCCTGTTCAAGATCACAGCCTGCATCCCCTGCCCTGAGAAATCACGCACCCAGCGTGAGCTCCAGAACACCTACTTCACCAAGTGGGTTCCCTTCGAAAGCTGGTTTGCTGAACAGCAGCGGATCATGAAGCAGGGAGGAAAGATCCTGAAGGTCGAATTGGTTACAGGTCGGCGTCAACAGAACGTTGGCAACTGAGTCCAAACTCCTGCTTAGCAAGCCCGGCCATGCCGGGCTTTTTTTGTGACCCGGCATGCCTAGCCAGCCGCAAGCTTTCACGGCTCAATAGGACCATCGACAAAGGACCATCGACAACAGTCGCCGCCCCGACCCACCAGCCTTGCCCCGATCCAATACCCGACGTGATCCCCCAACGGCTGGCGTGCAAGCCAGGGCGGCCCAAGGCTTGCTGCCCCTGCCATGGCACCTATGGCCCGCTGAGGCCCGCCTCGTGCTCGGCATGGTGGCCCTCTGGAGCCTGGTGGGCGTACTGGTGCTCACCT
This sequence comes from uncultured cyanobacterium, assembly GCA_903928835.1. Taxonomy (GTDB): domain Bacteria; phylum Cyanobacteriota; class Cyanobacteriia; order PCC-6307; family Cyanobiaceae; genus Cyanobium_A. The sequence continues at coordinate 5,867 of CAIYSK010000013.1, read as the reverse complement.
CCTCCAGCTGGTGGGTGGCGGAGCGGGAAATGGGCGATGCGGCCTACTACCTCAAGCGGCAATTGATTTGGATGGTGGCCAGCTGGGGCCTGCTTTGGCTCGGCCTCCGCACCAGCCTGCGCCGCTGGCTTCACATCGCGCCGATGGCCCTGTTGATTTGCCTGGTGCTGGTGGCCGCCACCCTGGTGATCGGTAGCACCGTCAATGGGGCGAGCCGTTGGCTGGTGATTGGGCCGATCCAAATTCAACCCTCGGAACTCGTCAAACCCTTTGTGGTACTCCAAGGGGCATCACTCTTCGCCCATTGGAAACGCAGTGGCAGCGACCAAAAGCTGCTTTGGCTCGGCATCTTGGGGGCCTTGATCCTGCTGATTCTCAAGCAACCCAACCTCAGCACCGCTGCCCTCACCGGCCTGCTGCTGTGGCTGATGGCCTTGGCTGGCGGACTACCCAAAACCATGCTGCTCGGTGCCGCCGGAGCAGGAGGTCTGGTGGGTACGGCGAGCATCTTGCTCAATACGTACCAACGCATTCGCGTGATCTCCTTCCTCAACCCTTGGCGCGATGCCCAAGGCGATGGCTATCAGCTTGTTCAAAGTCTCCTGGCCATTGGCTCCGGCGGCTTCCTCGGTTCCGGTTTTGGACTCTCCACCCAAAAACTTCAGTACCTGCCGATCCAGTCCACCGATTTCATCTTTGCTGTTTTTGCAGAAGAGTTCGGCTATGTGGGTTCGGTGGTGCTGCTCCTCTTCCTGCTGCTGTTTGGTTTTGCGGGGCTACGCATTGCCCTGCAATGCCGCACCAACCAGCAACGGCTGATCGCGATTGGCTGCACCACGATCCTGGTGGGCCAATCCATCCTCAACATCGCCGTTGCCAGTGGCGCCATGCCCACCACGGGCCTGCCCCTGCCGCTGATCAGTTATGGCGGCAACTCCCTGATGGCCAGTCTGCTGATTTGCGGCCTCCTGTTGCGTTGCTCCCTGGAGGGCAGCGGCCTCTCCCCAACGCCCAGGCGTCACCGGCCCGCAGCCGCCCGATAGGCTGGATCCATGATCAGCTTTGGGCCCCAACTGGCCGATTGGGCCCGCACCAGCGAGACCTTGCTGCAACAGTCCCTGGCCTCTCCCACCCCCACCACCTTGGCGGTGGTTTTCGCCGGTGGGCTGCTCACCAGCCTGGGGCCCTGCTCCCTGTCTCTGCTACCGGTCACCCTGGCCTATTTGGCCGGATTCGGCGCCGCCGTAGCCGATGGCCAGCGGCGACCCTCCCCTTGGCAAAGGAGCTTGAGCTTTGCCGCCGGCATCGTGGCGTCCCTGGTGTTGCTGGGGCTGGTCAGCGGACTGCTCGGCCGCATCTATGGCCAAATCCCTGGCCTCATCCCCACCATCGTGGCGGTGTTGGCCCTGTTGATGGGTTTCAACCTGCTGGGGGTTCTGAAAATTCCCCTCCCCCCTGGACCAGACCCTGAAATCTGGCGACGCAAGGTGCCCGCCCCCCTCGCTCCCCTAGCAGCGGGCTTGGCGTTTGGCCTCGCTGCAACCCCCTGCACCACCCCGGTCTTGGCGGTGCTGCTGGGCTGGATGGCCCAGAGCGGTAAGCCGGTGGTTGGCATGGTGCTGCTCACCAGCTTTGGCGCTGGCCAGGTGCTGCCCCTGCTGCTCGCCGGGACGGCGGCGGCAAGCCTGCCGAGCCTGCTCAACCTCCGCCAGGTGGGCCAGTGGGTACCCCCAATCAGCGGAGTGGTCCTGGTGACCACCGGAGCTCTGACCCTGGTGGCCCGATGGCTATGAAGGCAGACCAATGAAAACGCTTCTCCGGCTGGCCTCCTGGATCTCCGACCTGCGCCTCGCCATTGGCCTCCTGCTGGTGATCGCCGTTGCCAGTGGGATCGGCACCGCCATTCCCCAAAAAGAAAGCCCCACCTTCTACCACCAGCTCTATGACAGCCAACCCTGGCTGGGGCTGATCAAAGGGGATGGCGTGCTGGCGCTCCAGCTCGATCACATCTATTCGAGCAACTGGTTTTTAGCCCTGCTGGCCTGGCTGGCCCTATCCCTGCTGCTCTGCAGCTGGCGCCGTCAATGGCCCGCCCTGCAGACCGCCCTTCGCTGGGTGGATTACCAATCACCGCGCCAACTCAGCAAGCTGAGCGTGGCCGAAACCGTGGCCAGCCAAACGCCAGCCACCAGCCTGGTGCAACTGGAAGGGATGCTGAAGGCCCAGGGCTGGCAGATCCAAAGCCACCCAGGCAGGCTGGCGGCCCGCAAGGGCCTGCTGGGCCGGGTCGGTCCGATGCTCGTCCATGCCGGCATGGTGGTGCTGATGCTGGGCGCCGCCTGGGGCTCCCTGGCTGGCCAGCGCTCCGAGCAATTTCTGGCGCCGGGACGCACCCTGGATCTGCTCAACAGCCGCGGCCAAAGCCAATTGGTGGTGGCCCTCGATGGTTTCTCCGTGCAGCGGGATCCAGCTGGCCGGCCGGAACAATTCACCTCCCAGCTGCGGCTACTGGATGGCGAGGCAGGCCCCGAGCTCAAGCAGGCCGAAATCAGCGTGAACCATCCCTTGCGCTTCAAGGGCATCACCCTCTATCAAGCCGACTGGTCGCTCGCTGCCATCACGGTGCAGCTCGGCAAAAGCCCCTTGCTGCAGCTGCCGCTACAGGCCTTCCCCCAACTCGGCGAACAGATCTGGGGATTGGTGCTTCCCACCCGCCCCGACGGCAGCGAACCGGTGTTGCTCAGCCTCAACAATGAGGCGGGCCCCGTGGACGTCTACGGAGCCGATGGCCAACTCCTCGGCCAACTGGTGCCAGGCGGCCCCGCCACAGAGATCAAAGGGCTGCCGATTCGGGTGGCCAGCGTGCTTCCAGCCAGTGGCATCCTGTTGAAAAAAGATCCCGGCGTACCCCTGGTCTATGCGGGCTTTGCCATTGCCCTTGCCGGAGGAGGCTTGAGCCTGGTGGCCACCCGCCAGCTCTGGGCCATCGGAGAAGGGGAGGGGGAAAGCGGTCGCCTTCATGTGGCCGGGCTCTGCAACCGCGACCTCCCGTCCTTTGCCCAGGAGCTCCCCCAGTTACTGGGCCAGCTCTAACAGGGCAGACGGGTGCCGTGACTCACACGCACCACGGTGTGGACATTGCCCCGGGGATGGAAATCAGCCTCGAGTTGCATCCACTGGGGCGCGGCCGCGGCCACGCAATCATCAAGGATGCGGTTGGCCACTTCCTCGTGGGAAATGGACCGGTCTCGGTAGCTGTTGACGTAAAGCTTGATCGCCTTGAGCTCCAGCACCCGGGGGCCGGGTTGGTAGATCAAGCGCAAGACCGCGAAATCGGGATAACCCGAAAACGGGCATTTGCAGGTGAACTCAGGCAGCTCAATCGCCACTTCGTAGGGGCGACCTGGACGGGGGTTCTCAAAGCAGATCAGTTCCGCATCGGAAATAGCCCGCTCGCCATAGAGCGGTGTGCGCGTTTGCTCCACCGGTTGCTCGCTATCAATCCTTGAGATGGTAGACAGGCCCCCAGGCCAGGTAGCCGTTGCTACGGCGACTCCGTCTAGCCTCAGGCCTAATGGATCCTGTCCCCTTTTTTGGGCTGGGATTTCCTGAGAGACTCCCTTCCAAGCCCTAGCTGCTTCCATGAAAAAAATCGAGGCCATCATTCGTCCCTTCAAGTTGGAAGACGTGAAGATTGCGCTGGTCAATGCAGGCATCGTGGGCATGACCGTGAGTGAAGTGCGCGGTTTTGGCCGCCAGAAAGGGCAAGTCGAGCGCTATCGGGGCTCGGAATTCACCGTGGAGTTCCTGCAAAAGCTCAAGCTGGAGATCGTGGTGGATGACAACCAGGTGGACACGGTGGTGTCCGCGGTGCAGGACGCAGCCCGCACTGGCGAAATCGGCGACGGCAAGATCTTCGTCAGCACCATCGATTCGGTGATTCGGATCCGCACTGGCGATCGCGACAGCGGCGCGATTTAGGTCCTTGCTCACAACTCACCTTTTAGCTGGTGGCCAGGGTGCTGGTCACCAGCTTTTTGATGGTCTCAGCATCCACGCCAGAAGCATCCCCAGCCGAGGGACCCTCGCCCCGCAGCCAGAGCAGATATTCATGGTTGCCGGCTGGCCCCGTAATTGGTGAGGCCACCAGGCCCGCCGCCGCCAGGCCCAGCCCAGCCGCGGCCGCCATCACCCCAGAGATCGCATCGGCGTGGGCGTCTGGATCTCGCACCACGCCGCCCTTACCCACCCGGGCCTTACCCACCTCAAACTGGGGTTTCACCAGCACAACCAGCTCAGGGATAGCCTTCGGCTCCAACAGAGCCTTGAGGGCTGGCAACACCAGGCCAAGGGAAATGAACGACACATCCGCCACGGCCAAATCGGGCCATGGATCGGCCTCGCCGTAGAGATCAGCGGCGACCAAATGGCGCAGGTTGGTGCGCTCCTTCAGCACCACACGCCCATCACTGCGCAGGCTCCAGGCCGTTTGGCCATAGCCCACATCGATGCCATAGACCCGTTGGGCGCCGTGCTGCAGCAGGCAATCGGTAAAGCCGCCGGTGGAAATCCCCCCATCGAGGCACACCCGACCGCCCACCTCCAGGGGGAAGGCCTCAAGGGCCGCCAACAACTTTTCGCCACCGCGGGACACAAAGCGCGGCGGGTGTTGCACCTGCAGCTCCAGCTCGGGGGCCACATCGGTGCCGGGCTTATCGAGCACCTGATCCCCTGAACGCACCCGCCCGGCCCGAATCAGCTGCTGGGCCTGCTGGCGCGAGGTCACCAAGCCGCGGGCCAGGAGCTCCAAATCCAAGCGTTGCTTGCGGGCCATGGGCGCAGGGGTGCGGCTTCAACGCTGCCCGGTTGTGATCAAACCATATGGGAAACGGAACACATTCCAAGCAAGCGGGCCTGCTGGCGGAAAACCAGCTGAAGATGCCCCAAACGAAGAGGCGAAACCCATGGCCACTTCCCTTCAACATCGAAACAATCTCCGTTCCAGCAACGTGGTGGAGCTGCTGCGGCCTGGCTGTTTTGTGCGGCTGCCCAACCAGCCCCGCGATCTCCCCCCGTTCCAAGTGATCCAGTGCCGCGGTGGCCGCTGCTGGGTGCGTCAACAGAGCTGGGGGCAGCTGGTGCAGTGGGAAGTGGCCCACCAACAACTCACCACCGCAGCCTGAGCCGGAGGATCACCGGTCTACCCAGATACAGCCGCCCCATACATTGGGGGGGCTGTTGCCACGCGCTGGCCCTTGATCGAGCGTTACACCCTGCCCGAAATGGGCGCCATCTGGAGCGAAGAGGCCAAATTCCAGAGCTGGCTCGATGTGGAAATCGCCGCCACCGAAGCCAATTGTGAGCTGGGGAGGGTGCCTACAGAGGCAGTGGCCACCATCAAAGAAAAGGCCGCTTTCAGCGTGGATCGCATCCTCGAGATCGAGGCTGAAGTGCGCCACGACGTGATCGCCTTCCTCACCAACGTGAATGAACACGTGGGCGATGCGGGCCGCTTCATCCACGTGGGCATGACCAGCTCGGACGTGCTGGATACGGGCGTCGCCCTCCAGATGAAGGCCTCGGTGCAACTGCTGCGCACCGAGCTCGACAAGCTGGCCGATGCCCTGCGGGACCTCACCCGAGCCCACAAGGGCACGGTGATGATTGGCCGCTCCCACGCCATCCATGGCGAACCGATCACCTTTGGTTTCAAGGTGGCCGGCTGGCTGGCCGAAGTGCTCCGCAACCAAGAGCGCCTCGAGCGGCTGGAGCGGGTGGTGAGCGTGGGCCAGATCAGTGGCGCCATGGGTACCTACGCCAACACCGATCCCCAGATCGAGGCGATCGCCTGCGCCAAGCTCGGTCTG
>CAIYSK010000012.1 GCA_903928835.1 uncultured cyanobacterium | reverse complement strand
GGGCACATCCTTGGTGAGCGTGGACCCTGCGCCCACGGTCACGTTGTCCCCCAGGGTGATCGGTGCCACGAGCACGGAATTAGCGCCGGTTTTGCTTCCTGCCCCAACCACCGTGCGGTGTTTCTTGACCCCGTCGTAGTTCGCCGTAATGGTGCCGGCTCCCACATTCACCATGGCGCCGAGGTCGGCATCACCGATGTAGCTGAGGTGATTCACTTTCACCCCCGCAGCCAGGCGGCTGTTTTTGACCTCCACGAAGTTGCCGATGTGGCAGCCCTCGTCGAGTTCGGCGCCCGGGCGGATTTGGGCAAAGGGTCCAATGGAGCAGCCTTCAGCGATGCTGGCTTCGCGGATCACCGCGTACAGGGCTTGCACGTTGTTGCCGAGGGAGGCGTTCTCCAGCAGGCATCCAGGCCCAATCCGACACCCATCGCCCACCGAGGTGGCTCCCCGGAAATGGCACTGGGGTTCGATCACCACATCCCGGCCAAAGCGGGAGCCCTCGCTGAGCGTGCAGCTGGCCGGGTCGATGAAGCTCACCCCCTCCGCCATCCAATGGCGGCGCAGGCGCTCCTGCAGCACGGCTTCGCATTGACTCAGCTGCAGCCTGTCGTTGATGCCATTGATCTCATCGGCATCGGCCACCTCCACGTGCATCGCCGGGCTGAGCATGGCGATGGTGTCGGTGAGATACAGCTCCCCTTGGTCGTTGTCGGTGGTGAGCTGGGGCAGCACGGCGGCGAGCTTGGCCCAGTTGAAGCAATAGATGCCGGCGTTGGTGAGGTTGTTGCGGCGCTGCTCATCGGAGCAGTCGCGGTGTTCGACGATCCCGCTCACATCGCCCTTGGCGTTGGCAAACACGCGCCCGTAGCCGCTGGGATCATCGAGCCTGGCGGTCAGAAGGGTTACGGCAGCACCCGTACTGCGGTGCTGGCCCAAGAGCTTCTCCAGGGTGGCGGGGCGCAGCAAGGGCACATCCCCGTTGAGCACCAACAGATCCCCCTCAAAACCGTTGAGGGGGTCGAGCAGTTGTTGGACGGCATGGCCGGTGCCGTTTTGGGGCTGTTGCAGCACAAACTCCAGGCCGCCCAGGTGGCTGAGCGATTGCTCCACCCGCTCGGCCTGGTGGCCCACCACCAACAGGCGCCGCTCGGGTTTGAGCTGGTCGCAACTGGCCAACACCCGCTCCACCAAGGTGGCGCCAGCCAGGGGCTGCAGCACCTTGGGGAGATCGCTCCTCATCCGGGTGCCCTTCCCTGCAGCCAGAACGGCAACGGCGAGCATGGGGTGGGGGCAACTGGCCTGGAATCTACGTGCGCCGCCCCGGCTGCCCCCTAGGCCCGCAGGCGGGCGAGGTCGTCCCAGAAGCCTGGGTAGGAAACAGCAGCAGCTTCTGGCCGGTGCAGCTGGCTGTCGCCCGTGGCGACCGTGGCGGCTACCGCCAGGCTCATGGCCACCCGGTGGTCGGTTTCGCTATCCAGCACCGCCCCCTGAAGAGCCTTGCCTCCGGTAATGGTCATGCCG
>CAIYSK010000011.1 GCA_903928835.1 uncultured cyanobacterium | reverse complement strand
GGCACGCCCTGGGCCGACACCGCCCGCCTCTCCACGGGCATCCCCACCCCGGGGCTGCGCCGCATCCAGCTCACCGCCTCGGGCGGCGCCTTCCGCGATTGGGACGCGGCGGATCTCGTGAAGGCCACCGTGGCCGATGCCACCAGCCATCCCAACTGGAGCATGGGCAAAAAGATCACGGTGGATAGCGCCAGCCTGATGAACAAAGGGCTCGAAGTGATCGAAGCCCACTACCTGTTCGGCCTGGATTACGACCACATCGAGATCGTGATCCACCCCCAATCGATCATCCATTCAATGGTGGAGCTTGCCGATTCCTCGGTGCTGGCCCAGCTGGGATGGCCCGACATGAAACTACCGATCCTCTATTGCATGAGCTGGCCGGAGCGGTTGGAAACCCCTTGGCGCCGGTTGGATCTCACCGAAGTGGGCCAACTCAGCTTCCGCAACCCCGAGCCCAGCAAATACCCCTGCATGCAACTGGCCTACGCGGCCGGTCGCTCTGGCGGCACCATGCCAGCGGTGATGAACGCCGCCAACGAGCAGGCCGTGGCCCTCTTCCTGGAGGAACAGGTGCATTTCCTCGACATTCCCAGGCTGATCGAACGGGTGTGTGATCGCCACCGGGTGGATCTCACCAGCACCCCCTCCCTGGACGACGTGCTCGCCATCGACACCTGGGCCCGTCAGGCGGTGCAGGAAGCTGCAGCCCTGCCGGTGTGATCGCCCATCACCTGCTGCTCTGCGCCACCCCCAGCAAGGCCCTTTGCTCACCTGATCCCAGCCTTGGCCTAGCCAGTTGGGAAACGCTGAAGCGCCTGGTGCGGGAGTTGGGCCTGGAGAAGGCCGATCGCCCAGGCGGTGTGGTGCTGCGCACCAAGGCCGACTGCCTGCGCATCTGCACAGAAGGACCGGTGCTGCTGATCTGGCCGGAGGGGATTGTCTATGGCGGGGTTACGGCGGAGCGGATCGAGCGGATCGTGCACGACCACGTGATTGGCGGACACCCGATCGAGCCCTGGATCGTGCAACGGCTGCCGTTTCAAGGCCTTTCCCCACCACCCGCTCCCTAGGCCACCAGAGCGCTGAGCCACTGAACAGCCAGCGCATCACACCAGGAGCCCAGCGGCCCATCCCCCACCCCGTGGAAACCGTTGTGGCCGCCCTTGGCTGGGATGCAAACCTCCAGGCCCCTTTGATTCAGGACAGGATTCACCCCTGGATTCACCCTTGATTGAAGCTGGTGGAGGGCCTCCACGGGCACCCAGGGATCGTCGGCGGCATGCACCAGCAACAGCGGAGCCCGGGCGGGCGATTGATCGTTCAGCAGGCTGGCCAGCGGACTGGCCCCGGCGTAGTAGTGCTCCACCGAGCCATAGCCCCAGCGGGGCGCGGTGATCGCCGCATCGAAGGCGCGAATGGTTTTTGGCCCGCCGCCCATCAGCAGGGCCTGGCGCTCCTGGCTGGTCACGCCAAAGGGATCGGCGAGGGTTTGGGCCACCAGGCGCTTCAGCAACCAGCGTTGGTAGACCCAATTGCGGGGCCGCCCAATGGCCTGGGAGCAGGCCGCGAGATCCAGGGGACTGCTCGCCGTGACCAGGCCATCGAGGGCCTGGGGTTGTTCGCGCAACAGGTTGAGCAGCATCGTGCCCCCGAGCGACAGCCCCACCCCAAAGAGCGGCAGGGATCCGGCCAGGGCCCGCGCCTTCGCCACCACTGGCAGCAAATCGGCATTGCAGCTGGCCGCATAGGTGCCGGCCGCCAGGGCCCGGCCTGGCCCGGCGCCCCGCAAATTGAGGCGTAGCACCGCAAAACCGGCCTGTTGCAGGCTGAGCGCTTGGCGGCGCACCCCCTCCCGAGCACTGCTGCCGCCCAGCCCATGCACCACCATCACCAGGCCCTTGGCCGGGCCGATGGTGGGCGGATCATGCAGCGCCAAGAGGCGCCCACCCCGGCCATCCGCCCCTTGCTCCGCCCCAGGCCCCGGCCCAGCGGAGATCGGCTCAAGATCAATGGTGATCCGTTCGCCCCGATCGGCGGGCAGGGGCAGCGGGCGGATGGTGTCCCGCAGGGTTTGGAGATCGGGCCCAAGCCAGGGCCAGCGCTCCTGAAACGAGGCTGCAGAGCGCACCATCGCCACCGATTCAAACCCCCTATCCAGCCGGCCACCCTCGCACCCCCGGCTGGTCACAATGGGGCGATGGCTCCCCCCTCCTTTGACCTCGGCTTGGGTTTGGCCAAGCGCCAGGCGCTACCGGCGCTGCGGTTGCAACCCAGACAGTGGCAGAGCCAATTGGTCCAGCTGTTGCGGGCGCGCCTGGGCCAACAAGCCACCGATGGAATAGGCCGCGCTGGGCATGGGGCCGATGTGTTGATCCATGCCGGCCCAGGGGCCGGCAAAACCCTGGGGGCCCTGTTCAGCTTCCACAAGCTGCACCAGGAACAGCGGCTGGATCGCTTTGTGGTGTTCTGCCACCGCAGCTCGATTGCCAACCAGTGGCACCAGGCCGCCGGGCGCCTCGGCCTGCGCCTGCTCCCCTGGGATCCCGATCTGGGGCTTGGGGCCCTCCCAAAAAACGACGACTGGCATGGGCTGCTGCTCAGTTACCAGAGCGCCGGCCGCCATCGCCAGCGCCTGCAGCAGGACCTGCCCAAGGCAGGGATTGGCCGCTGGATGG
>CAIYSK010000010.1 GCA_903928835.1 uncultured cyanobacterium | reverse complement strand
CGCGGACCACCCGCTCGGGCCGCGCACCCTGCGCCAGTCGAGTTGAGCTTGTCCCGTTGAGTTTGTCGGCTTGGGCCTACGGCAGGCCAGGCGGGAGACCTGTGATCTAAGACACCAACGTGGAAAAACAGCATGGTTTGTCACTGCCCGCCTGTCTCGTCGCGGCCCAAGTCTTGTGAGATTTGTAGTTATCAGCCGTTCTGATGGATCGGGGCTTTCCCCATTTGCCAGGGGTTTTCCCCAGGGCTTTTGGGGTTTTTCCACAGCAATCGGCTCGGATGCCCAGCCTTCGCAGGCCCATTGGGGAATGTCGTGATCTGTTCATTCCCGACTTGACAGGCCTCACCGGCCGCGGTTCCAGGCCCTGCGGTGTTCGCCGATGCCTCTCCTTAGTGCCGCCGGACACTGGTTATCTCACGCTTTCTCGGCCTGAGTTTGCTGGTTTTGCAGCGCTTTGACGGGAGCCCCCTGGCCATGCCCTACTAGCTGCATCAGCGCAGCAATGACACCGCACGATGGGTTCGGAACAACGGCAACTAGATACAGCACCCATCGGCCAGGCGCCACCGGTTCAACAAGCTCCATTGACGGTCCCGCCCCCCGTTGGAGGACCGGCCCCCGCCCCTCCAACGGCCCCGACTCCGGCCGCCAGCATCAGCCTGGAGGCTGAGGTGCCTGAGTTGCTCTACGAGGGCATGCGCCAGTACCTCAGCAACCACCCCGAGTGGGATCAATACCGGCTGGTCACTTCGGCCCTGGCCAATTTTCTCTTCCAGAACGGCTGCGGCGATCAGTGCGTCACCCAGCACTACCTCAACGGATTGTTCCTGCGCCCCTAGGGGTAAAAACCGAAGGATAAAAAAAAGCGGAGGCGCCAACCCCCGCTTGTGTTCTCCCTTGCCCGACCCTTTGGAAAGGTCGCCCAGTCATTGTGCGGACCTTGGGCCAATCGAAGTGTGGCGATCGACACCAGAATTGGGCCCGGTGAGCAGCCCCTGACAAGCTCCCCCTAGCTGGCATCCCCCCGCTTCATCCGGGCGGCGGCAGCCTCACAGGCCCTCCAGGTGATGGCCATCTCGGTGAGGGTTGGGCTTTGCCAGGCGGCGGTTGGCCAGCAGGCCCCATCCACCACGAGCACGTTGCTGGCTCCCCAGCATTGGTTCAAGGGGTTCACCACGCCGCCCCCGGAGTGGGCCGCCATACGGGCCCCGCCCAATTCGTGGATGTAATAACCCGGTGGCGGTGCACCCCTCCCCACGGCCAGGCTGGTTTTGATCCAGGGCTCCAGCAGGGGCAGCACAAACAGGTCTTCAATGGGCCGGATCTGGCCCCCGGCGGCGGCCACCACCTGCTCCATGCGCTGGTGCATGTGGCGCAGCATCCGGTGTTCGTTATCGCCGAAGCGGCAGGCAATGTGGGCGATGGGCAGGCCCCAGCGGTCGCGCTGGTCCGGATGCAAGGTCACCCGATTGGAGGCATCGGCCAGCACTTCGCCATGGCCGATCAGAAATCCCACCGCCTCGCCTGGGCGGCGTTGCAGCAAGGCTGGCGGATCAAAGCGTTGCAGGGCTGTCCAAAGGCCGTAGCCCCTGAGGAAATCCTCCTGGGTGCCATCAAGATTCATGGTGTTGGGGATGAAGCAGCTGCCGGCTCCCGAGAGCTCCCGGGGCTGGCCAGGGGGGGGCACGTCCGGAATCGAGAAAAAGCGGCTGCTGGAGATGTGATCCATCAGGTGCAGGCCCAGTTGGCCGGAGGGATCGATCAGGCCGCCCCCCTGGTGCTGTTCGCCCGAGTGCAGCAGGATCCGCAGGGTTTCGATAGTGGAGGCACACAGCACCACCAGGGGGGCCTCCAGCCTGTCCTGGGCGCCGCTCTCCCCATCGATCAGCACCACGCCCTTGGCTTGGTTTTGGCGGGCGTCCATCACCAGATGGCTCACCACGGCGTTGCTGCGCAACTGGGTGCGGCCAGTGGCGATGGCCCGGGCCAAGGTGCGGCCTGGGCTGCTGGAGCGGGGCCAGCTTTTGCCTGCGGGCTGACGGGGTTCGAGGTTGAAGCCCCGGGAGTGGATGAGCGGTAGGCCGAGCTCCCGGCCAATCGCTTCTTTGAGGTGTTGTTCGCCTGGGGTGAAGGGTAGCGGCGATTGGTAGTCGCCATCGGGCAGTTGGGCGAGCCCGTCGCAGTGCCCATGCACCTGCAGCAACTGCTCCAGCCGCTGGTAGTAGGGCGCCAGGTCCTGGCTATCGATCGGCCAGCTGGGGCCATGGCCATCCCGCTCACCAGCCTTGAATTCGTAATCCGAGAGCCGCAGGGTGATGCCACCCCAGGTGAGGCTTTTGCCCCCCACCTGGCGCCCCCTGGTCCACAGGTACGGGGCATCCTCCGGGGTGGAGTAGGGGTTTGTCCGCTCATCGACGAACAGGTCGGGATTGTGCTTCCAGTAGCCCGGATGGTGACGCTGGAGGGCATGCTTGCCGCTGGCCAGGTTGGCGACCCGCTTGAGGCTGTTGAGGGGCTCATAGCCGAAGGCCTGCTGGGCCGTCAGGTTGGGACCGGCCTCGAGCACCAGCACCTGGAGGCCCGCTTCGGCCAGCACCATGGCGGCCACCCCACCGGTCGCGCCAGATCCCACAACGATGGCGTCGGGCTGGGGGAAGGGCTGATGGCTCATCACAAAAAAACCCGACAGGGGTCTGCCGGGGTTTCAAGAAAATGGTGGCGGGGGCGAGATTTGAACTCGCGACCTTCGGGTTATGAGCCCGACGAGCTACCAGACTGCTCTACCCCGCGTCGACCTCCAAACCATACCAGCCAAGGTGTCCTGCTCTCGAGAGGGGGCCAGATCGATGGACAGCCTTAGTCGAAGCGGAGTTCGCCGATCACCTCAAGTCGCAGGTGCGGTGCCGGGTTGAGGAAGCTGCCGCCCAGCTCCTCGAGGGTCATGGGCGTCAGCCAATCGAGCTGCTCGAGCAGGTGCAGGGCCACCGCGTGCTTGGCCCGGGCTGAGCCGTCTTCGACTTTGATCGCCACCCCCATGCCCTCGCCCACCCGGCTGAGGCATTGGATGCCTTCGGCCCCTCCCTTGCTCAGGACCTGGCCGTGGCCGCGGCGCATCAGCTCCGTATCGAAGCGGCCTTCCCCGGCTACCAATTCGGGGTGGGCCAGCATGGCCCTGCTCAGGCGCTCGAGGTCGGGCTGGGTGCCGCCGCCGAGGT
>CAIYSK010000009.1 GCA_903928835.1 uncultured cyanobacterium | reverse complement strand
TGATCGATGCGGGATGTTCCCTCAACGACTACTACAACGGCGACATCACCCGCACCTTCCCGGTGGGGGGCCGCTTCAGCGGCGAGCAGCGGGCCCTCTATGAGCTGGTGCTGGCGGCCCAGCAGGCCGCGGTGGCCGCGGTGGCCCCAGGTCAAACCGCCGAAGGGGTCCACGATGCGGCCCTGCGGGTGTTGGTGGAAGGTCTGGTGGAACTCGGCTTGCTTGTTGGTGATCTGGATGGCTTGATCGACCAGGGGGCCTACCGGCACCTCTACATGCACCGCACCGGCCATTGGTTGGGGCTGGATGTGCACGACGTGGGCGCTTACCGCCTGGGCGAACACCACGTGGAGTTGGAGCCGGGCATGGTGCTCACGGTGGAGCCGGGGCTTTATGTGAGCGATCGGCTGCCGGTGCCGGAGGGCCAGCCGGCCATTGATGACTGCTGGAAGGGCATTGGCATCCGCATCGAGGATGACGTGGCTGTGACCGAGCGGGGCCACGAAAACCTCACGGCGGCTGCCGCTAAGGCAGTCAGCGCGATGGAGCGCTGAGCCAGCTAAGTAGGGCTTCGGGTTCCAGGGATTGGGTGCTGGGCAACACCACATCGGCCCCCGCTTCGATCAGCCGGGCTTCGTAGGCAGCTCGGCGCTCCATGGCTTGCGGGCCATGCAAATGGGGTGGGGCGACGGCCAGGCTGAGGAAGCGGCCATCAGGGCACTGCTGCCGGGCCCGTTGCACGGTGAGCACATCGGCCACGGTGTCGCCCAGATAGGCGATCGGCGGACTCGTCCCATCCAGTGCCGTGTCCAAGGCCCCGTCCATGCCTGCGCCGCTGAGCTGGCCTGCCAGCCGCAGCAGGCCGGTGGGATCGGGCTTGTCGGGGGCTTGGCCCATGGCGATCAGCGGTGGTGCGTCCAGTCCCAGCCGGGTTTCCAGCACGTAGCGGCAGGAGGGGGGCTCGGCGCCACTCACAAAGCCCCAGGCCACTTTGGCCCTTGTCAAAGCAGCAAAGAACCCGGCTTCCACCAGCAGCGGTTCGCTGCCGATGAAGCCTTGCCAAAGGGCGGGATCGCCTTCGGGGTCGCCGCCGAAATAGAAGCTGCCAAACACCTCCACCAAAGCTTCGAAGGCCGGGAGCGGGGCATGGCCTGAGCGGCGCAGCAGCTCGAGGGAGGCTTCCCAGTCGTTGTTCCAGCAGCCCTCGCTTTTGAGGGTGTCGATGGCAGCGGCATCAGGGCGCTGGCCACTGAAATGGTGCACCGTTTCCCCGATGGCGCGGCGGTAACTGCCGCCCACATCCCGGATCACACCGTCGATGTCGAAGAGCAGGACGGCACGGGGGGACATCAGGGGGGCCATCAAGCGATCGCATCTTGCTCGAACTGGGCCGCGGCGGCCTGGGTGGCCTCACTGGCGAAGAGCCCTGCGGCGATGGCCGGGTTGATGGTGAAGGTGGCCATCCCGGCGGCCGCCAGGCGGGGCAGGTCGCTGGGGTGCCGCAGGCTGGCCACCAAGAGCCGCACCGAAGAGCCCACCCCATCGAGGCAGCGCTGCATGGCGATCAGCTCGCCGTGGCCATCGCGGCCGAGGTCGCTGATGCGGCCCAGGTAGGGGGCGATGTAGGTGGCCCCAAGGGCGGCGGCCACCAGCACCTGGGCTGGCTCGTAACAGGCGGTGAACGTGATTGGGATGCCCTGGCTGATCAGCTCCTTCGCTGCTTCAGCTCCCGGGGTGGTCACCGGCACTTTCACCACAATGCGGTTGGGGGCAATGGCATGCAAGGCAGTCCCGCATAGCAGCAGTTCGGTGGCGGTGCTGCCCCAGGCCTGGAGATGCAGTTCCTGGGCCCCCAGGCCCAGGGCGCGGCCACTGAGTTGGCGCAGATGGCCCAGGTCACAGGGCTGCTCTGCCTTCTTGAGCAGGGAGGGATTGGTCGTGACCCCAAAGAACAATCCGGTGGGCAACCACTGCTCCCAGGCGCCGGGATCGGCAGAATCGAGGAAGAGGCGCAGCGTCATGGCTGGGGATCAAGCCGGTGGCGCCAGGGCGACTGGTAGGTTAGTCGTTTGAACCGTAGCCTTGAGCGTTGACCCCATGACAGCCACCGATAGCGCGCCTGGCGCTGCCGTGAGCGAAGCCGTAGAGGTTGTCGCCGCCGCAGACGAGACCACCACCCAGGGGCGTCCGGTGATGCGTGGTGGCAGTGCGGCCCTGGCTACCGCGACCATCGACGAAGACGGCGTACCTTCCGGCTACACCCCCAAGGCCGATGAGGGCCGCTTCCTGTTGAAGATCCTCTGGTTGCCCGACAACGTCGCCCTGGCCGTTGACCAGATTGTGGGTGGCGGCCCCAGCCCCCTGACCTCCTACTTCTTCTGGCCCCGGGAAGATGCCTGGGAAACCCTCAAGACCGAGCTCGAGGGCAAGAGCTGGATCACCGACAACGAGCGCGTTGAAGTGCTCAACAAGGCCACCGAGGTCATCAACTACTGGCAGGAAGAAGGCAAAGGCAAGAGCCTCGACGAAGCCAAGCTCAAGTTTCCTGATGTCACCTTTTGCGGTACCGCCTGATTCGGCTGGCCGCTCTGATTTGGCAAGATCGTTGGGGTCTTGCAAGCGCTCCCTTGGGGGCGCTTTTTTATGGATTCAAGCTTCGGCATCTGGTTTGCTCTTGAGCTTGTGCTTGCGATCAAGCCCATCAAAAATCCCGGACCCCAGCGGTTGAGCTGCAGTCCGGGAGGGTGAGAAGTCAGTCCTTTGGACGATCTCTCGTCAGCCAGCCTTGGTTGCTTGGAAGCGGGCGCGGGCGCGGGCCAGGCTCTGGGCAGCTTTCAGCTTGTCGGGGCTGGTGGCCTGGCCTTCAAAACTGGCAGCAGCTTGCTGGGCAGCTTCGAATTCGGCTTCGGCTGTGCTCGCATTGATGCTGCTGCCGAGCTCGGCGGCGTTAACCAATACGGTCACTTCGTCGGATTCGACTTCGGCAAAACCACCCATCAGGGCGATGGTGGACCAACCGTTGCCGTCACGCAGGCGCATCACGCCAGTGTCGAGGGCGGCGAGCATGGTGACGTGGCCGGGAAGGATCCCCACCTGACCAGTGGTACTAGGCAGGATGACTTCGTCGGCAATGCCATCGAAAACGCTCTGGTCAGGTGCCAGAACGCGGAGGGTGAGACTCATGGTTTGGGTTCCTCAGATCAACCCTTGTTGGCTTCTGCCAGGATCTTGGCGGCCTTGGCCTTCACCTGATCAATGTTGCCCACGAGATAGAAGGCAGCCTCGGGCAGATCATCCAGTTCGCCGGCCAGGATCATGTTGAAGCCCGCGATGGTGTCGGCGAGCTTGACGTACTCACCCTTTTGACCGGTGAAGATCTCAGCCACGAAGAAGGGCTGGGAGAGGAACTTCTCGATCTTGCGAGCCCGATCCACGGTGCGACGGTCGTCTTCGGAGAGCTCATCGAGGCCGAGAATGGCGATGATGTCTTGGAGCTCTTTGTAGCGCTGGAGGGTGGACTGCACGGTGCGGGCAGTGCGGTAGTGGTCGTCACCCACCACGGCGGGCTGGAGCATGGTGCTGGTGGAGTCGAGGGGATCCACAGCGGGGTAGATGCCCTTGGAGGCCAGACCGCGGCTCAGCACGGTGGTGGCATCCAGGTGGGCGAAGGTGGTGGCGGGTGCCGGGTCGGTCAGGTCGTCCGCAGGCACGTAGACGGCCTGGATTGAGGTGATCGAACCTTCCAAGGTGGAGGTGATCCGTTCTTGGAGCATGCCCACGTCGGTGCCGAGGGTGGGCTGGTAGCCCACGGCAGAAGGCATGCGGCCCAGTAGGGCCGACACTTCTGAGCCAGCTTGCACGAAGCGGAAGATGTTGTCAACGAACAACAAAACGTCCTGTTTGTTGGTGTCCCGGAAGTGCTCGGCCATGGTGAGCGCCGAGAGACCCACGCGCATGCGGGCGCCGGGGGGCTCGTTCATCTGGCCATAGCAGAGGGCCACCTTCGACTTGCTCAGGTCCTCGGAGTTGATCACCCCGGATTCCTTGAATTCTTCGTAGAGGTCATTGCCTTCCCGGGTGCGCTCGCCCACGCCGGCGAACACGGAAACGCCGCCATGCTCTTTGGCGATGTTGTTGATCAACTCTTGGATCAACACGGTTTTGCCCACGCCGGCGCCACCGAAGAGGCCCACCTTGCCGCCCTGGCGGTAGGGGGCCAGCAGGTCGATCACCTTGATGCCGGTTTCAAAAACCTTGGGCTTGGTTTCCAGTTCGGTGAGTTTGGGGGCAGGGCGGTGGATGGAAGCGGTTTCGCTGGTCTTGACGGGACCCTGCTCGTCAACGGGTTCGCCGAGCACGTTGAAGATGCGGCCCAGGGTGGCTTCGCCCACGGGCACACAGATAGGAGCCCCGGTGTCGAGGGCTACCATGCCCCGCACCAGGCCATCGGTGGTGCTCATGGCCACGGCGCGGACCCGGTGATCGCCGAGGAGCTGCTGCACTTCTGCAGTTAGGGCAACGGTTTGGCCGGCGGAATTCTTCGCTTCAATTCGAAGCGCGTTGTAGATCCTTGGCAGCTTTCCGGCCGGGAATTCAACGTCGAGCACCGGGCCGATGACCTGGCGGACGATGCCTTTGGTGCCGGTGGCGGTAGCAGCAGCCATAAATAAGGAAGACGCAAGGAGCGCACAGCGGGACCATCCCGCTTGAAGCGGCACGACCTTATCACCGCGCCTTGCCCCCCCAGGGTGGTTCGGTCAACCGCACAGAACCGCCCTAGCCATTTCTTGGAGGGGCCCATAGGGTTGGCACTCAACGGGTCCGAGTGCCAGCTCTCCTGCGAGTAGTGCCGGAGCCGTCTCCCAGTGGCGTCTCAGACGCCATGCCGTTGCTTTCGCAATTTATTCATGGCTGCTGTTTCTCTCAGCGTCTCCACGGTTAAGCCCCTCGGAGATCGCATTTTCATCAAGGTTTCTGAGTCGGAGGAAAAGACCGCCGGTGGCATCCTCCTGCCCGACACCGCCAAGGAAAAGCCCCAGGTGGGCGAGGTGGTGCAAATCGGTCCTGGTAAGCGCAACGACGACGGCACCCGTCAGGCTCCTGAAGTGAGCGTGGGCGACAAGGTGCTCTACAGCAAGTACGCCGGCACCGACATCAAGCTCGGCACCGATGAGTACGTGCTGCTTTCCGAAAAAGACATCCTGGCCATCGTCAACTGAGCTCGTCAGAGCTTCGGCCGAACCAGTTCCGTTTAACCCTTCCCAGGGATTAACCCTTCACAAGGACATCGCCTTCCATGGCTAAGCGCATTATTT
>CAIYSK010000008.1 GCA_903928835.1 uncultured cyanobacterium | reverse complement strand
CTCGGTGACCACGGCATCGAAGTCAAGGGGCTCGAGGCCGTAGAGCGTCTGGAGGATTTCGTTTTTCTCAGCCAGCGGCCCAGCAAGACGATCCCGCAGCCTGGCTTCTTCAAGGATGTCGAGGATCCTGATGCCGTTGCGCTCCGACTTGTCGGCATAGGTGGGGCCAATGCCTCGACCGGTGGTGCCGATGCGGCGGTCGCCGCGGCGTTGTTCCATCGCCTGGTCGAGCAGGCGGTGGTAGGGCATGGTCACGTGGGCCGTGCTGGCCAACTTCAGGCCGGCGATATCGATGCCGTAGCCCTGGAGCATCTCGAGCTCGCCAAGCATCACCTTGGGATCGACGACCGTGCCTGAACCAATCAGGCAGATGGTGTCGGGATAGAGGATTCCGGAGGGGATCAGGTGCAGCTTGAGCACCTTGTCGTCCACCACGATGGTGTGGCCGGCGTTGACCCCCCCCTGGTAGCGGACCACCACATCGGCTGAGCGGCTCAGCAGATCAGTGATCTTGCCTTTACCCTCGTCGCCCCACTGCGCACCGATGACGACAACGTTGGCCAAACACACGGCGGCCCGAAGCCGCTTCTGAGCACAATCAGTGAGCTTCTCAGATGGAATGCCCCTTCGTCAAAAAGGTGGCTTTCTGGCGCTGCCTAGGCACCGCGGGTGACGTTGACCTCGGCTTTCTTCAGCTCCTTGGTAAGGCGCTCCTTGAGGGCATCGGGAAGGGGGCGATTCGGGTAGTTGGTGTAGTGACCAGCAAGGGAGTTCACCGCGGTCTGCATGGTGGTGAAGGAGCCGAGGCCATTGATGGCACTGCGGGGGCGGTAGCGGGCCACGTAGCCAGCCATCAAACTGCGGGCTTGGCCTTCCGCCTCGGGTCGGCCGGGATCATCGGCGCCCAGAGCGATGGTGGACAGCAGAACATCGGCCACGGCCATCGTGTCTTCGAGGTAGTTGCCGCTCAGGCCGGTGCTCGAGGCATTGCAGCCCGTTAGGAGCAGGCATGCACCCAGGCAAAGGGCCATGAAGCCGCCCAGGAACCGCTGGGTCCAGGCAGTGAGGGCGGCGGTCATGGGGGGGTGGCGGCGGATAGGGATCGTAGGGGGCCGCATTGATAAAGGTGGAGATCAAAGGGGCTAGATCCCGCTCCGCTGCTGCTCCAGGACCGGCAAAAGGGTGGTGAGCAGGTTTGTGGCCGCTAAATCCCGTTTCTCACCCGTGGCCCGTTCCACCAGCTCCACCAGGCCCTCACCAGCGCCGCGGCCCACCACCACGCGCCAGGGGATGCCCACCAGGTCCGCGTCTTTGAACTTGACCCCAGCCCGTTCGGTGCGGTCATCCAACAGGGCATCCACGCCGGCCGCCTGGAGTTGCCCATAGAGCTTTTCGGCGAGGTCGGCTTGGCTGGGCTCCGCAATGTTGGCGGGCACCACAATCACCTCAAAGGGGGCAATCGAAACGGGCCAGCAGATCCCGTGGGCGTCATGGTGTTGCTCCACGGCGGCTTGGGCCAGCCGGGACACCCCGATGCCGTAGCAGCCCATCCATAGGGCCTCTTCCGTGCCGCTTTCCGTGGTGAACCGGGCCCCGAGGGCTTCGGAGTACTTACGGCCCAGTTGGAAGATGTGGCCCACCTCAATGCCCCTGGAGGCTTCGAGGGTTTGGGAGGGGTCGTGGCAGCAGCCATCGCCCGGTTGGGCCGATCGCAAATCCACCGCCTCTGGGCAGGCCACCAGTTCATCCCAAGCCGCTCCCACCAGGTGGGTGTCAACTTGATTGGCCCCGCAGACAAAGCGCTTCAGGCCAGTGGCCGTGGGATCGGCGAGCCTCAGGAACTGGCCGCGCCATTGGCTTGCACCCTGCAGAGCTGCATCGCTCAGATGGGGGCCCAAGGAGCCAAAGGGCAGGGGATCGAGGCCCTGGCTTGCCAATTGATCAACGCTGATCGGGGCAATCTCCAGCAGGGCACCCCATGCCTGTTGGGCCCTGGCCGTCACCGCATTGGCCAGTTTCACCGTGTTGAGCTGTTGATCGCCCCGCAGGCTGATGAGCAGCGGTTGGGCTGGGCCTTCGGCGAAGCGGGCCAACAGCACCAGCACCTTCACCGTTTGGGTGGGGTCAAAGCCATGGGAGGCGCAGAGGTCGTCAATGCTGGTTTGCCCAGGGGTGGCAAGGGGCTCGCAGCCCTGGGCTTCCAGGGCGATCGCCGCAGGGGGAATCGACACGGCCCGCTCCTGGTTGGCCGCATAGGTGCCATCGCCACTGGCCAGGACGAGATCCTCCCCGGCATCGGCGGTGACCATGAATTCCTGGCTGGCCGAACCGCCAATGGCGCCGCTATCGGCTTCAACTGCGACGGCCCGCAAGCCACAACGGGCAAAAATCCGGCGGTAGGCCTGGTCCATGGCGGCGTAGGTCTCCTTGAGGGAGGCCTCATCGGCGTGGAAGGAATAGGCATCTTTCATGATGAATTCCCGCCCGCGCATCAGCCCGAAGCGGGGGCGAATCTCATCTCTGAACTTGGTTTGAACTTGATAGAGGCTCACCGGCAGCTGCCGGTAGGACCGGAGTAAATCCGCAGCCAAAGCCGTGATCACTTCCTCATGGGTGGGCCCGAGGCCGAGCTCCCGGCCCTGGCGGTCCTGAAGGTGGAACATGATCCCTTCGCCGGCGGTGTAGCCCGCCCAGCGACCACTCCTTTCCCAGAGCTCGGCGGGTTGCAGCTGGGGCAGGAGGGTTTCCAGGGCTCCGGTGCGATCCATTTCCTGGCGCACGATCAGGGAGACCTTCTGCAGCACGCGCCAGAGCAGGGGCAGGTAGGCGTAGATCCCGGAGGCGACCCGGCGCATGTAGCCCGCCCGCAGCAAAAGTTTGTGGGAGGGAATTTCAGCTTCGGCCGGGTCGTCGCGCAACGTCACCAGCATCAGGCGGGAGACGCGCATGGCCTTAGCAACTCAGTAGTGGGCGGAACCTATCACTGCACGGCAAGAAAACCTCTGCTAAGGTCCGGCCTCATTCCCGCCTGTCCAAGGGCCGTCTCATGCTTCCCCACCTTGGCCCGATCGACCCAGAGGTCAGTGGGGCCATCGCAGACGGATCCAGGATTGGAGTCCCGCCCGATGGGGCTAGCCCGTCCAGCGAGGGTCTGATTTGCATCGACGATGTTCAAAAGGCCCTGAATCGCTCTCGTGCCTCGGTGTATCGCTACACGAACACCGATCCTCGCAATCTCAATCCCCCCTTTAACGCCCGCAAACTCAACCCGGAATACCGCACCGACCAGAAAGATGCCCTGCTGTTTCATCCCAACGAAGTAGCGCGTTTCGCCCGAGATGTCCTTCGCATCAAGGAGGTCACGGTGGAGGTGCTCAATTCACCATCCACGGCAACCCAACAACTGCTCGGGGCGATTCTTGACGAACTCAGACTGATCCGTGCCCGGCTTGACCAGGGGGAGGCCAGTCCCACGGCCGATCTCAAGGCCCGCAGGCAGCAGCACGATCAGGAAGCGAGACCAGCGGCTTAGCGCTGAAGTAAAAAGCTATTTCGGCTAGGATGAAAAGACTTTTATGGCGGAATTGAGTTCACGGACTGTGTGACAGCAACCATCTGCTGCACGACCTGATCTCTCTTTGCTGCTCTGCCTGCCCCCAGGGCCGGCCTTGTCCCCCACCTTTGACCTGTGGTCGGCCCCCAGCGCCAGGCCACAACCCTATGGATTCCGTTCCCCGAGCCCCCCACCCCGACCAGCCCCCCTTGATGCTGGCTTCGCCCTTGGTGGCAGAAGCCAAAGAGCCATCCGGTGAGCCAGCTGATGATCCCTACAGTCCGGGCTCCCAACCGCTCCCTTACCTACTGGGTGTGTTGATCGCCCTAGCCACCGCCGTTGTGCCGATCGCCACTGTGCTTGGCGGCCGTTCTTTGGAGATCATTCCCCAGGAGCTGAATGGATCGACTGCAACCCCCTCTAGCGCTGCCTCTGCAGAAGAAATCCCTCGTAGCCAAGGGCCTGGAACACCCGGGCTGGATCCCCAAAGCCAGCCGCATTGACCAGGGCCGTCAGCCGGGCTTCGCCGATCGGATGAAGCCCTTGAGTCAGGGGTTCTAGATCGGCCCCGTCTGTTTCCAGGCCCCTGAGGCCACTGGCCCTTTGGAAGCCCAGCCAGGCTGCCTGCACCTGGCTCTGGAGGGGAGAGCGCTCCGGCGCCATGAGATCGACAAGCACCAATTGGCCCCCCGGTTCCAGGCTGCGGGCCAAGGCGGTGAGGAAGGCGAGTTTGCTGCCGTCATCGGGCAATGACTGCAACACCAACACCGAAAGGGCCCCGCAAAAACGACTGTCCGCGTCGAGGGCTTCCACCGTGGTCTGCTGCCAGTGAATCGAGCTGCTGCTTTCGCCTAAGCGGGCTTTGGCGGCCTGGAGCATCTCGTTGGAGGGATCAATCGCCCAAAGTTGCCAATCGGGCCGTTGGGCTTGGGCCTCCACGAGTTCGGCGCCGGTGCCGCAGCCAGCCACAAGCACGGAGGCCCCCGAAGATGCTCCCAACGGGGAGGCCGCCAGGAGGGCCACGGAAAGCCGGGCCAGGCTGGCGTAGCCAGGAATTAACTGCTGGACCGTGAGGTCATAGCCCAAGGGCGCAGCCACGGGGTGACGGCAACAGCCCCGATGTTAGGCAAGGTACCGGGCGTGGCTTAAGTTAGGCGGCGCCATTGACCCCGTTCGACCGTGCCCACCATCCGTTTTGAACAGGAAGGCCAGCAGGTCGGATGCATCGAGGGTGCCAATCTGCGCAAGGCGGCCCTGGATGCCGGTATCAATCCCTACAAGGGCCTCAACAACGTCAACAATTGTGGTGGCCTCGGCCAGTGCGGCACCTGTGTGATGGAGGTGCTCGAAGGTGCCCAGAACCTGTCTCCCCGCAGTGACGTCGAGCAGGTTTACCTGGCTGACCGCCCCGCCAACTTCCGCTTGAGCTGCCGCACGAGTGTGAACGGGGACGTCACCGTGCGGACTAGGCCGTCGAACGCGGTGGGCCAGGGATCCAACAGCCTGCTGGGTGCCCTCAAGGCTTTGATTGGCAAATAGCCTTTCTTTCGGTTTCCCGGGCAGAGCTCGACTCGACCCCCTGCAGTTGCCCATAGACGAAAGGCCCCGCCAGGGGCCTTTTTGATGCACGCCCCCCTTGATTCCATGAAGCTCTACAGCTACGCCCAGTGCTCCACCTGCAGCAAAGCGATCCAATGGCTCAAAGCCCACGGCCATCACCCCGTGCCGATCGATATCACCAGCTCCCCACCTAGCCGCTCTGAATTGGAACTGGCCCTGCAGCAACTTGGGCGCAAGCGGCTGTTCAACACCAGCGGCAAGAGTTACAGGGCCCTTGGATCCGCCGTGGTTCAGGCCATGGATGACCAGCAAGCCCTCGATGCCCTCGCAGCCGATGGCAAGTTGATCAAACGCCCCTTTTTAATCACTGCCGCGGGCACGGTGATCACCGGCTTCAATCAGGAGGAGTGGCAGGCCCAGTTGTGAGGGCATCGAGCTCCCGAATCAAGGCATCGATTCCCGAGCGGCTGATCTGGCTCAAATAGGTGCCCTTGAGGTCGTCAATCAGGGCACAGAGGAGTTCCTGGGAGCGAACCAACCCTTCGCCGCGCTCGAGGGCCGTGGCCAGCTCATCCCAGAACCGATCAATCACCTGCTGCAACAGGTCAAGTTGCACGGCGTCGCGACGGGCGAGCTGGTTGCCCGTGTTTCGAGCTAGGTCCAGCAGGCTGTCCACCATGCCACTGGCCAGTTGCTTGCTGAGGCCTGTTTCCACTTGCAGCAAGGGCTTCAGCTGGCGCAAGGGCAGGGGCACCACGGTGCGATCGAGGCTTTGACGCAGGGTGTAGCCCAGCACCCCTTGCAGCTCAGGTCCCAGTCGAGGAAGGACCTGGCCCAACACCAGGGGGGCCCAAATTCGCACAAGTTCGACCAGTTCCCGCTCCCCGTTGTTGTTGCCCACGCTCTGGTGGCTGCGAAGCCGGCGAATCTGCTGGGGCCACTGGCGCGATCGGATGATTCCCTGGGCCCCATCGAGCAATTGCAAGGCCAAGACTTCAAACAATTCGACCGCCAACAGGGCAACCACCGCCCGGCTCACCACCGCCCGAAGGGGCTCGATGTTGATCAGCCCCGAGCTCTGCAGACGCTCGATGACGGGCACAAGCCGTAACCAGCGCCAAAACGGCAACAGCAACGGGAGATCCACCCAGCGGCGCAGCAGGGCGTCGCGCCAACTCAAACCCGGCAAGCGGCGGCGTAAGCGAATTACCCGCAGCCCAATATCGAGGGCAAAGACGCTCTGGAACAGCAGCAGGTCGATCCGCCAAAAATGGTCGGTGGGGCGACCGTTGCCATCGATGGAGCGCCAATAGTTGGTGGCCACCAGCGGCAGCACCTGGCCCTGCCAAAACTTTCTTTCCTGGGCCCAGCCCTGCTGCTGCAACCAAGGGGCGCTTAAAAGCTGGGAGGCAGCTTGACGGGCCGAGTTCTGGTTCGCCCGTTGGCGCAGGCGGTATTTGATTTTTTCGAGGGTGGCCGATCCTTCTGATGCCAAAAACGGATTGGCATCAATCAACTCGGCGGTGAGCTGGGCCTGGTGCTTAAGCAGCGACCGCTGCCCTGGGCTCAAGGGTTGGCCCCGCTGGAGCGGGATTAGGGCCCGGTCGAGGACCCGAAATTGGCCCAGGTAGGCCTGGGTCTCCCGGTGGGGTTCGATGCCCTTGATGGGATCAATCCAGGGGGTGATGTCGGGAATCGCCCCCAAGGGCACCACCAGGGGCACCGAGGGAATGGGATAGAGGTTGCGCTGCAGCCAGAAGGTCCGCAGCGGGACATAGCTGATGTCGAAGGCCACCCACAGCAGGTTCACGCTGGCCCAAACCGCCACAAAACGGTCCCAGCCCCTGCTCCAGGGGCCCGAGGCTTGGGAGACCTGGTCTTGCCAGCGGGGACGGGCCATCAGGGGAATTCTCGATGGGCGCAGGGGTGCCTAATCTGACGTGTCCGGGTAGGGATTCAGGGTTGGGCGACAACAGCAAAGCATCAGTTGATGCCCCTGAAGACGGGCAAGGCGGTCCAGAGGGGCAAGACAAGGCAAAGCTGCCGCCGGGGGAGAGCGCCTGGGCCTTTTGGCGCAGCGTGGTGATCACCTTGGTGGTGGCCCTCGGCATTCGCCAGTTTTTGGTGGAGGCCCGCTATATCCCCTCGGGATCAATGTTGCCCGGGCTGCAGATTCAGGACCGGCTCTTGGTCGAGAAACTCAGTTACCACAAGAGGGCTCCCCAACGGGGCGACATCGTGGTCTTCCACTCTCCCTATCACTTCGATCCGGTCCTCTCCAGTGCCAGTGAGCGCAATCCCCTGCGCTGCCTGCTGGTGAACCTGCCCTTGGTGGGCAATTTGCCGGGCATTGCCAACCCCGCCTGCGACGCCTTCATCAAGCGGGTGATTGCCTTGCCTGGCGAACAGGTGAGCGTGGATCCCACGGGCCATGTGGCAATTAATGGGCTCAGGTTGAGCGAGCCCTACGTGAAGAACTACTGCCCGGTGGATGGCCAGGGATTGGGTCCTTGCCGGCCCCTCAATGGGGTCGTGCCCCAGGGCCATGTGCTCACCCTTGGCGATAACCGGGCCAACAGCTGGGATGGTCGGTTCTGGCCCGGGGGGGCCTACCTACCCCAGACGGAAATCATTGGTCGGGCCTTCTGGCGTTTTTATCCCTTCAACCACACGGGGGCGTTGACACCTAAAGCAGCCAGTCTTCAGCCTGGGTGAGGCCCGTGGCGCGAATCTGTCCCTTCAGGGCGGCTCCCAGCAGGGGCTGGTTGGCTGCCAGGG
>CAIYSK010000007.1 GCA_903928835.1 uncultured cyanobacterium | reverse complement strand
CCGCATGGAGGTGATCGAGTCCGGCCAGGGGCCAAGCCGCGCCAGCTTGGTGCTGCTGGTTGGCGGCGCCGCCCTGGTGTTGCTGCTCGTGGCCGTGGCCGTGGGCATTAGCTGAGACTGGCCGCCCGCCTTGGCTCCAGGGTCTAGGCCCCGAGGCGAGCCCGCAATCCAGCTCGAGCCAGCCATCCAGCTAGGGAGGCCAAACCTGTCCAGCAAGCCTGGGTGCCCCTGCCGACGAAGGGGGGCGGAACACCTGTAGTAGCTTGCCTCTCACCGAGCGTTTGCTCGTTCACAGGAGTCCTGGGGTGAAGGTTCTCGTTCTCGGCGGCGACGGCTTCTGTGGCTGGCCCTGCTCGGTGAATCTGGCGGATGCCGGTCACGATGTCGTGATCGTCGACAACCTGAGTCGGCGCAAGATCGACATCGATTTGGGCGTGGAATCGCTCACGCCGATCGCCACGATTCAGGATCGCCTCACCGCCTGGGAGCAGGTAGGCGGCCGGCCAATCCGCTTCGTCTCCATCGACGTCGCCAAGAATTACGCGCGCCTGCTCTACCTGCTGCAAACGGAGCGACCCGACGCGATCGTCCATTTCGCCGAACAGCGAGCAGCCCCCTATTCAATGAAATCGAGCGCCACCAAGCGCTACACCGTCGATAACAACGTCAACGGCACCCACAACCTGCTGGCGGCGATCGTCGAGAGCGGCCTCGATCCCCACATCGTCCACCTGGGCACCATGGGGGTCTACGGCTACGGCTCCCACCGCGGCGCCACGATTCCCGAGGGTTATCTCACGGTTGAGGTGCCCCAGCCCGATGGCAGCCGCTTCACCGAAAAGATCTTGCACCCCACGGATCCCGGCAGCGTCTATCACATGACCAAGACGCTCGACCAACTGCTCTTTTTCTACTACAACAAAAACGACGCCATCCGCGTCACCGACCTGCACCAGGGCATTGTCTGGGGCACCAACACCGCCCTCACTGAGCAGGATCCGCGCCTCACCAACCGTTTCGACTACGACGGCGATTACGGCACGGTGCTGAACCGCTTCCTGATGCAAGCGGCGATCGGCTATCCCCTCACCGTCCATGGCACCGGCGGCCAGACCCGCGCCTTCATCCACATCCGCGATTCGGTGCGTTGTGTGCAACTGGCCCTGGAGAATCCGCCCGAACGCGGCGAGAAGGTGAAGATCTTTAACCAGATGACCGAAAGCCACCAGGTGGGTGAACTGGCCCGCAAGGTGGCTGACCTCACCGGCGCCCAGATCAACTACCTGCCCAATCCCCGCAAGGAAGCGATTGAAAACGACCTGATCGTGGACAATCGCTGCTTCATCGAGATGGGTCTCAAGCCCACCACCCTTGATGACGGCCTGCTGAGCGAGGTAGTGGATGTGGCCCGCCGCTGGGCCGACCGCTGCGACCGCTCCAAGATCCCCTGCGTGTCCGCCTGGACCACCACCCAGGCCGCCGCGATCCAGGCGCCGGCCTGAGCCTGGGCCCGCCGTCCCTACGGCCGGGCAAAGTGGGTGGGCTAGTGAGCCCGGGTTTCAGCCAAGCATCCCCAACCCCTCGCAACGGGTTCTGCCGCTGTCCAGATTGGGATCCCCTGGCTGCCCGTCCGCCCCTCCGCCCCCACCCATGCGCCCCAACCAGCCATCGTGAGGATCGCCTTCTTCACCGAAACCTTCCTGCCGAAGGTGGACGGCATCGTGACGCGGCTCACCAAAACGGTGGAGCACTTGGTGGCCGCCGGCGATGAGGTGATCATCTT
>CAIYSK010000006.1 GCA_903928835.1 uncultured cyanobacterium | reverse complement strand
GCCGTTGGTGGTGGCGGGGGGCCCTCCCTGGCCAGCGGCCGGGGCGGTGATCTGGCCTACGGCGGGCGCCCCGATGGTCCGGTGACCATTGCCCAGGTTCAGGTGGGCCTGCTGGCCACTGCCCGCGATCTGCAAACCGATCTGCGCCGGCTCGCCTCCAGTGCCGACACCAGCCAAGCGGCCGGGCTGCAGAAGGCTCTTCAAGACACCACCCTCGCCCTGTTGCGCCATCCCGATCTTTGGGTCTACGCCAATAGCGAGGTGGGCCAGGTGCCCTTTGCGAGCGCCGAATCCACCTTCAATCGGCTGTCGATGGCCGAGCGCAGCAAGCTTGATCGCGAGATCACCAGCAACGTGGCTGGTCAGCGCCTCAACGATGGCGATGTGGCATCAGGTGACAGCGACGCCAGTAGCGATTTCATTGCGATCACCCTGCTGGTGGCGAGCCGTAACAAGCTGGTGCTCAAGGGCTCCGACACGGCGGAGCAGTTGCGCCAGTCGCTGCAGCAATTGGGAGCTGTGGGCGTGGATGAGCTGATCGCCCTGGAAGTGATCTGGCAGCCCGAAGGGGTGGGCGAAGTGCTGAGTACCGATGCCTTGATTACGGCCTATCCGGATTTGCAACACCTCTAGGGCTGCCTCCAAAGGTTTCTTAAACGCCCTGGGCTCCCTGCCGGTTCCCTCGTTTCAAAGGGAGTCGCAAACGGGTTTTGGAGACTGTGCACCCAGTACTTGTGCCAAGGGGGAGTTGTTCGCAAACTAGGTCGTCCTGCTAACCGCATCGATGGGGCCGCGCTCTCCCCGTTGGGTGAATACACCGGTGCTGATGCAGGCCCTTGAGCGCTATCAGCAGGGCAACTTGCCCCGTTCGATGCAGCTCTGGATCCAACAGCTCCTCGAGATCGAAGCCCCATCCACGGCCCCTCTAAGCAAGCCCTGTGGCTGAATACGCAGGGGTGCCCCTAACCGATGACTCAGGTGGCCCGGCCCAGGATCCGTAGGGCAGCCATGGCGGCCCCGTAGCCGTTGTCGATGTTCACCACGGTGAGACCAGGGGCGCAGCTGGCCAACATGCCGTTGAGGGCTGCCAGGCCCCCCGCACTCACCCCGTAGCCCACGGCCACGGGTACGCCGATCACGGGCTGGGGCACCAGGCCAGCTACCACGGTGGGTAGGGCCCCTTCCATGCCGGCGCAGGCGATCACCACCGCTGCCGCGGCGAGGTCGGGGAGGCGATCCAGCAGCCGGTGCAACCCAGCCACTCCCACATCGAGTAGGCGCTCGCTGGCGATGCCATGGCAGGCCAGGGCCAGTTGGGCTTCGGCGACCACGGTCAGATCGCTGGTTCCTCCCCCCAGCACGGCAACGGTGCCCAGGTTGGGATTGGCGGCAGGGATGGCTCCAGCGGTGAGGCAACGGGCCTCCGGATGGTGCGTGATGGCGATCTCCGGCAGCAGTTCGATCACGGCCTCGGCCTTGGCTGGCTCCACCCGGGTGGCCAGGGCCAGCTCTGAGGCTGCATGGAAACTGGCCACAATCGCTGCGATCTGCCCAGCGCTTTTGGTCTCGCCCCAGATGGCTTCCACCATGCCAAGCCGCTGGCGGCGCTGCAGATCGAGGCGGTGATCCGGGCTAATCACTGGGGTTGTAGGGCCAGAGGTTGTAGGGCCGCCCGTTGAAGCGCTAGCGGCTGCAGTTCCCCTTCAAACACCAAGGGGAACGGATTGCCTGCCGTTGTGCCGGTGGCCTGGCGGGCCAGGTGCTCGAAGCGCTGCTGCACCGCTTCCACCGCTTCAGCTGGGATGGCCTTCCACTGCTCTTTGCTGGCCCAACGGATCAGCAGGGTGCCTTCTTCCCGTTCGGCATCCCACAGCAGTTGGCGATCGAGGAAGCCGTCCTGCTGGGCGAGCCAGGGATCCCAGCTGCCCTGCTCCGCCGCTAGCCAAGCCTGGCGGCCCTCCGCCGGCACCTTCACCCGCAGGTGCTCCACCACGGCCACGTCGTAGCTGCCCGAGGGATCCTGGAAGGCGGCGATTGCCACATCTGGATGGCCAGCCAGCAGCATCACCAGGCTGAACACGAGGCCCATCAACCTAGGCAGCCAATCGGGCCAGGGGCGGAGCCGAGTCATCCCTTTTGGAGCAGGGCCACGGCGTGGCAGGAGATGCCCTCCCCCCGGCCCTCAGCCCCCAGCTTTTCGTTGGTGGTGGCCTTGACTCCCACCTGATCGGCATCCAGATCCATGCGGGCGGCAATGGCGGCGCGCATCGCTTCGATGTGGGGTTTGAGCTTCGGACGCTCCGCGACCACCACCGAATCCACATTGACCACGCTCCAGCCCCGCTCCCGCACCAAGGCCACCACCTGCTCGAGCAGCACCAGGCTGTCGGCGCCCTTCCACTGCGGATCCTCGGGAGGGAAGTACTTGCCGATATCGCCGAGGCTCAAGGCGCCCAGCAGGGCATCCATGATCGCGTGCACCAGCACGTCGGCATCGCTGTGGCCATCGAGGCCCAGGCCATCGGGATGGTCCAGTTGTTGACCGCCCAGGATCAGCGGCCTGCCGGCCACCAGACGATGGATGTCATAGCCGTTGCCAATCCTGAGCTGCATGGGGCTTGCTGCATGGGGCGTGCTGCACAGGGAGTTGGGGTCCCTCGGGGACCAGTCTTTCAGGCTCCGGCGGGGTTGGGCTCGCTGTTGGGCCCATTGCTGGCCTGCTCCCAGCGCGCGTAAAGATCGGGCCGGCGTTCTTGGGTGCGCTGCTGCTGCTGGTCGGCCCGCCAGCGGGCAATGGCCCCGTGGTCGCCGGAGCGCAACACCGCCGGCACCTCCATCCCTTGAAACGCCGCCGGCCTCGTGTAGTGGGGATGCTCCAGCAGCAGGGTGCTGTGGCTTTCCTCGTCCAAGGAGGCCGCCGTGCCCACCGTGCCGGGCAGGAGCCGCACCACCCCATTGATGATCGTGGCCGCCGGCAATTCGCCGCCGGTGAGCACGAAATCACCGATCGATACCTCCTCGTCGGCGAGGGGGCGAATCCGCTCGTCGAAGCCCTCGTAGTGGCCGCAGAGAAACACCAGCTGGTCGTAGTCCGTCGCCCATCGGCGCAGATCGGCCTGCAGTAGCGGCTGGCCCTGGGGGCTCATCAACAGCACCCGCCGTCGCGGCAGGACGGGGATGGCCCCGAAGGTGGCATACACCGGTTCGGGTTTGAGCACCATGCCCGCGCCACCGCCGTAGGGCTCGTCGTCGACCTTGCGGTACTTGTCGGTGGCGTAATCGCGGGGATTGTGG
>CAIYSK010000005.1 GCA_903928835.1 uncultured cyanobacterium | reverse complement strand
CGAGTCCCAGAACTACGGCTACAAGTTTGGCCAAGAAGAAGAGACCTACAACATCGTGGCTGCCCACGGTTACTTCGGTCGCCTGATCTTCCAATACGCCTCCTTCAACAACAGCCGCAGCCTGCACTTCTTCCTGGCAGCCTGGCCCGTTGTCGGCATCTGGTTCACCGCCCTCGGCGTGAGCACGATGGCCTTCAACCTCAACGGCTTCAACTTCAACCAGTCGATCTTGGATTCCCAGGGTCGGGTGCTGAACACCTGGGCCGATGTGCTCAACCGCGCTGGCCTGGGCATGGAAGTGATGCACGAGCGCAACGCTCACAACTTCCCCCTCGACCTCGCCGCTGCCCAGTCCACCCCCGTGGCCCTGACCGCACCTGCGATCGGTTGATCCAACCTTCTCATGGCCTAAGGCCTGAGTTGACTGACTCCCCCTCCCCCGAGGGGGATTTTTTATGGCCGTTAGAATTTAATGAGCTGGTCCCTGCTCAATCAGGGGCCCAAGACCAAATAATCCAACAAACAATCAATATGACGACCACCGTGGCCTCGCGCCAGCAGACCCCTGACCTGGTCATCGCCGGTGCCTTACTCCAGGGGCAACAGGGGATTCTCGAACGGGTCGCCCAGGGAAAACCGCTGAAAGGAACCCTGGACGCAATTGCTTGCCTGGCCGAAACCTGCATGCCCCAGGCCAGGGTTGCGATCCTTTACTACGACCCAGGCGACGACCAGCTCAGCCATGGAGGCTTCGGCAACCTGCCCCAGAGCGTCCAGCAAGCCCTAGAGGGCCTGGTGCCCGGCCCCCAAGCTGGCAGCTGCGGTACCTGCTTGCACCGCAACGAGCCTGTGATTTGCGAGGACGTGGCCAGTGACCCAATCTGGGAAGGCCAGCGGGACCTCTGCCAGGAGCACAAGATCCAGTCAACCTGGTCGACGCCGCTGCTCTCCCCCCAGGACGGGAGCCAGCTTGGCGTCTTTGGGCTCTACTACCAGGAGAAACACTTCCCTGCCGAAGCAGAGCAGGGACTGGTCGACCATTTCATCCATCTGGCCACGATTGCCACCGAGCGCCACCGGCGCGATGACGAACGCAGCCGCCAAGCGTGGCAAGACGGCCTCACGGGGCTTGGCAACCGCCACCAGCTCCAGGCCCGATCGGCAGAGATCCTGACCCAATACCAAGCAGAAGGCAGAACGATCTGCCTGGCCTTTATCGACTTAGACAACTTCCGACTCTTCAACCACAACCACGGCCACCACCTCGGCGATAAACTGCTTCAATATTTAGGCAAAAAGCTCAAAGAACGGCTGGCCCCCTATGAACTGCTGGCCCGCTTCGGGGGGGATGAATTTGTTGCCCTGATTGAAGGCAATCCCGAGGAGACCATGGCGCGCCTCGATCAGCTCGCTAGCGAGCTCGATGGCGAAGCGATGTTGATCGAGCATGTCCGTGCCCGCCTGACCCTCTCGATGGGCCTGATCAACTGCGCCGATGTGGACTTCGATCTCAACCAAGCAATCATGCAGGCCGATGCGGCCACCCGCCGGGCCAAGGAGGGCGGCCGTAACCGCACGGTACTGGTGGATTCCCACCAGCTTGATGAGGTTCAGGCCCGCCTGGTGGTGGCCCAAAAACTTGAGGACGTGGTGCGGCAATCCCAAATCAATCCCCATGGCCAACCAATCGTTGATCTTCACAGTGGGATGCCGATTGGGAGCGAGCTTCTATTTCGGCCCAAACGTGGAGTGCTGACAGGGGTTTCGCCCCAACATTGCATCAACATTGCCGAGGCCACCGGCCTGATTGACAGCCTGGGACTGCAGATGCTCTATGCCGCTTACCAGATCTCCCATCACCCCCAATTGAGCACCACAGAGATGGTGGTCAATGTCAATCTTTCGGTGCATCAATTGATGCGCCAACAGTTCTTCGACGAGGTGATGGAGGGACTCGAGCTATTTCATGTCAAACCGGAGCGCATCTGCTTGGAGGTAACAGAAAGCCGCTGGCTGGAAACCGAAGGGCCCTCCCGCGATGTGCTGGACCGGCTAGTAGAGCGGGGCTTCAAGCTGGCCCTCGATGATTTTGGCACCGGCTATGCCTCCCTAGTGGTGCTGAGGGCCTTCCCTTTCCACCATGTCAAGGTCGATAAATCCTTCGTCGATAGTATCGAGACCTCAGAGGAGGCCCGCTCCCTGTGTCGGGCCATGCTCGAGATGGGCCATGCCTGTGGCGTGGAAATCACCGCCGAAGGAATCGAAACGGAAGCCCAACGGCTGATCCTCAGCAACATGGGCTTCCGCCGAGGCCAGGGCTATCTGTTTTCGCCGCCCGTGCCCATGGACGAGCTACCTGGGGTGCTCGCCATGCTCGCTAGCAAGGCGATTGCGCCCTAACCCATCCTGGCCAGTGCTGAAGGCAAGCTCCAACGGGCGCCTGGCCCCAGGCTGATATCAGCGCCACCTGTTGACTGGGCCCCAGTCGCCTGGCCAATCCAGCGGCGGGAGCCTTTGTAGGCTCCACCCCAGCACAATTTCCCCATGGGCAGCAGCTTCGGCGACCTTTTCCGCATCAGCACCTTCGGGGAATCCCATGGCGGTGGGGTCGGGGTGATCGTCGATGGCTGTCCGCCGCGGCTGGAGCTGGATCTGGCCGCCATCCAGGCGGAACTGGACCGGCGCAAACCAGGCCAGAGCCGGATCACCACGCCCCGCAAGGAAGAAGACCAGGTGGAGATCCTCAGCGGCCTGCTGGATGGCGTCACCCTGGGCACTCCCATCGCCATGGTGGTGCGCAACAAGGACCAACGCCCCGGCGATTACAAGGAGATGGAGGTGGCCTTTCGCCCCTCCCATGCCGATGCCACCTACCAGGCCAAATACGGCATCCAGGCCCCCAGTGGCGGCGGCCGGGCCTCCGCCCGCGAAACGATCGGCCGGGTGGCAGCCGGTGCCATCGCCAAGCAGCTGCTGGCCAAGGCCCATGGCACCGAGGTGCTGGCCTGGGTGCGGCGCATCCACACGATTG
>CAIYSK010000004.1 GCA_903928835.1 uncultured cyanobacterium | reverse complement strand
GGCTAAAATTGGCGAAAATCACCTGCTCCAGGTCCTGGGCCTGGCGGGCGATGGCTGCGGCGATGGCCGGTTCCCCGTGGCCATGGAGGGTGACCCACCAACTACTAATGGCGTCGATCAACGTGCGCCCATCGGCGAGTTCCAGCTCGCAGCCCCGGGCCCGGCGCACCTGCAGCGGCGGCGGGCTGGTGCTCACCTGGGTGGTGGGATGCCAGAGATGGGGATGCCAGTTCAAGCGTTGCTGGCCCGCTGCTGGCTGTGGTTCACCACCAGCTGGCAAAAGTGCAGCAGCTCGGCGGGGGTCATGTCGGCCATGGCGTCGTGGGTGCGCCAAGCGCAGATCACCACATCAGGCTCTGAGGTTGTGGAGCGCTGATCCACGCTCGGCAGCAGGGCGTACTTGCGCTTGTGCTCCCCGCCTCCCGAGGGTGCTTCCCGGGTGTCATAGGTGCCGATCAGCTCCCATGCCAGCCATTCCCCGGTCCAGTGGTCATGGCCCTTGGAGGCCACCACGGCCCCATGGATGGCCAGCCGGTATTGCTGCACGTCGCCATGGCCATGGCGTTTTTGATCCCGCTTGCTCAGGGAGACGGCCTTGCGCTGCACCCAGCCCGGATAGGTGGGCTTGGCGGTGTCGGGGATCCAGTCAGGGGCGGGGGTTTCCATGGATGCAGCGCCGCTGGGGGACTGGGGACTGGCCTAGGCCGGAACCCCTTCGGGCAGGGTGGAGGAGGCCAGCAAGTCCTTGAGATCGTCGCCCTCGATCACCTCTTTTTCGAGGATCTTTTGGGAGATCGATTCGAGCAGTTCCCGGTTATGGCGCAGGATCGTTAGGGCCTTGTGGTGGGCTTGATCCACCAGGCCGCGCACCTCTTTGTCGATCGCCTGGGCTGTGGCATCGCTCACGACCCGGCGGGGGTTGTTGCCGCCCCCCAGGAAGCGGCTGCCGCCCTGTTTGTCGTAGGCGAGGGGGCCGAGGGTTTCGCTCATGCCGTAGGTGCCCACCATCTGCTCGGCGATGTCGGTGGCCCGCTGCAGATCGTTGGCGGCTCCGGTGGTGACTTCGCCGAAGACAATTTCCTCAGCGCTGCGGCCGCCCAGCAGGGTGGCGATCTGACCCTCGAGGTCTTCCTTGGAGTTGAGGAAGCGCTCTTCGGTGGGTAGCTGCAGGGTGTATCCCAGGGCGCTCATGCCCCGGGGCACGATCGAAATCTTGGCCACCTTGCTGCCGCCAGGCATCAGGTGACCCACGATCGCGTGGCCCACTTCGTGGAAGGCCACCACTTTTTTCTCGTCGTCCTGGAGCACGCGGCTCTTCTTCTCGAGGCCAGCCACCACCCGTTCAATGGCTTCGTTGAGATCCCCCTGGGCCACCTGGGTGCGGTAGGCCCGGGCCGCCAACAGGGCCGCCTCATTCACCAGGTTGGCCAGGTCGGCACCGGCAAAGCCACTGGTGGCCTGGGCGATCTTGTCGAGGTCGACCGCCGGCTCCAGCTTCACCTTCTTGGCGTAGATGTCGAGGATCATCTTGCG
>CAIYSK010000003.1 GCA_903928835.1 uncultured cyanobacterium | reverse complement strand
GCCTTCATCCTCTACAACATGGCCCTTGTGTACGCCAGCAATGGGGAACACCAGAAGGCCCTCGACCAATACACCCAAGCCCTGGAGCTCAACAGCAAGATGCCCCAGGCCCTCAACAACATCGCCGTGATTCACCATCACCTCGGCTCGATTGCTGAAGAGAAAGGTGAGGCCGATGAAGCCGACCGCTGCTTCGACCAGGCTGCCGATTTTTGGGGCAAGGCCATTCGGCTGGCACCGAACAACTACATCGAGGCCCAAAACTGGCTCAAAACCAGTGGCCGCGGCGCGGTCGACGTGTACTTCTAGGGCGCTTACATCCGATCGTCTGCTGGGTTCACCCCAAGGGCGGCCACCAGGGCGGCCGCCACCGTGCTGGCCTCCAGAAGCTGGAGACCCAGGCCGGCGGCCACCTTGGCCAAGCCCGTGCCCTTGGGCACCACGGCCCGGGTAAAGCCCAGCCTGGCCGCTTCGCCCAGGCGCAATTCCAGCTGGCCCACGGGGCGCAGCTGGCCGCCCAAGCCCAATTCCCCCACCAGCACCGTGCCTGGCGGCATGGTGAGGTCGCGATAGCTGGCCACCACCGCCGCGGCCACGCCCAAATCTGCTGCCGGCTCCTCCACCTCCAGCCCCCCGGCCACCGCCAGGTAGCAATCGAAGCGGGAGAGGGGCAGGCCCAGGTGCTTCTCTAACACCGCCAGGATCTGGTGCAAGCGATTGGTGCCGATGCCCGTGGCCGTGCGGCGCGGACTGGCGTAGCTGGTGGTGCTCACCAGCGATTGCAACTCCACCACCAGGGGCCGGGTGCCCTCGCAGGCCACGATTGTGGCCGTACCGGCGCTGGGTTCATCGCCACCGAGAAACAACTCGCTGGGGTTGGTGACCTCCGCCAGGCCCCGGTCGCGCATTTCGAACACCCCCAACTCGTGGGTGGCTCCAAAACGATTCTTAGCCGCCCGGAGCAAGCGGTGGCTGGCAAAGCGATCCCCTTCAAAGGTGAGCACCGCATCCACCAAGTGCTCCAGCACCTTGGGGCCCGCCAGCATGCCCTCCTTGGTCACATGGCCCACGAGCAAGAGAGCGGTGTTCTGGCGTTTTGCAATCCGGGCCAGAGCAGCCGCACACTCCCGCACTTGGGCCACGGAGCCCGGGGCACTGCCAAGCTCGGCGTCGTGCAGGGCCTGGATGCTGTCGATGATGGCCACCGCTGGCCGTAAGGCCTCGAGTTCCTGCAGCACCAACTCCAGGTCGGTTTCGGCCAAGAGCTGAAAGTCAGCCCCCAGGTTCTGACCTTCTGCCCCAGCCCCATCAGCCCCGGGGACCTCTGCCAGCCGGCGCCAGCGCAACTTCACCTGCTGGGCCGATTCCTCCGCACTCACGTAGAGCACCGAGGTGCGCCCAGCCATGGATCGGCAGCTCTGCAGCAGCAAGGTGGATTTACCAATACCCGGATCCCCGCCCAGCAACACCAGGGAGCCCGGCACCAGCCCCCCTCCCAAGACCCGATCAAATTCGCCGTAACCCGTGGCCAGGCGCTGCAAGGGCCGTTCCCCCACCGATTGGATCGGCTCCGAGCGCTTCGGCTGCCCCTCCCCTCCCTCCGCCGGGTTGGGCACGGGCCGCCGCCGCCGGGTATCGGCAGCTGGTGCGGCCGACTGCAGCTGTTCCACCAGGCTATTCCAGCTGCCACAGCTGGAACATTTGCCAAAAAATTGACGGGTTTGGGCCCCGCAACTGGTGCAAACAAAAACCGAGCTGGATTTAGCCACAGGGGGTTGGGCTTGGCGAAGGGAATCGGGATTGGGGCCACCGTTCTATGAAGAAAGATGGCGTTCGGTGAACTGTTTGCCCCTCAAGACACTTCAGTGGTCTGATCCGATGTAGCAGCAGGGCTGCGGCGATGACGGCTTCCGCCCCCGCAAAAGAAACCATCCTTGTTGTCGACGACGAGGCCAGCATCCGCAGGATTCTGGAAACCCGGCTCTCCATGATTGGCTACCACGTGGTCACCGCCTGCGACGGCGTCGAGGCCCTGGAGCTGTTTCAGAGCACCAACCCCGACCTGGTGGTGCTCGACGTGATGATGCCCAAGCTCGATGGCTACGGCGTTTGCCAGGAGCTGCGTAAGGAATCGGACGTGCCGATCGTGATGCTCACCGCCCTCGGTGATGTGGCCGACCGCATCACCG
>CAIYSK010000002.1 GCA_903928835.1 uncultured cyanobacterium | reverse complement strand
GAAGGGCACGGCCAATAGGGCTGGAAGCCAGAGGCTCCAGCCCCTGGCCAAGGCCGTAGCCGAGCCAGCCAGGGCGGCTGCCAAGGCAATCCGCAAGGTGGTGAGGGGCCAGCGCAGCAGAGGGAAGAGCAGGCCAATCGCCAAACCCACCAAAAGCAGGGGAGGCAGGTCGGCGAACACAGGTATCCCAGTAATCACAGAGCCGCTAAAAGGGGCTGCAATCAAATCCCGCGCTTGCACCATCAGATAGGTGAGTCCAGCCACCAAAAGCAGTAACGGGAGTCCCAAAAGGCCAAGCAAAGGCAAGTTGGAACAGGCCAGAAGTGGGGAAGGTGGCAGCTGTTTGCGGGGTGCCTCCAACCGCAGGCGCCAGCAACGCTGCAACTGTTGCAATTGCAAAGGCACGCCAAGGCCCATGACCAGCAGGAAGGCCGCTAGTTGGAGCAACCAACGCCGCAGGACCATGCCCTGGGCGCCAAATTGCCCAAACCATTGCCACTCAATGCTCAGCCTGGCCACGAGGACCAATAGCCCAACAGCCCCGATGGCGATGGGCACCATCACCCAACCACCCCATTTCCAGCGCTGCGACCAGGGAAGGAAGGAGATCGCCTTGGTTGCTTACTGAAAATGAGGCTAAGCAGTGCCAGCCCAGGCGCAAGCCCAACGGAGAGGATTCCAATTTCCTAATTGCCGACCTTTAAGATCGGCTTTAGCTAGGGCTTCCAAATCACGCTGGTAATCTCAGGGCATCGCCAGGTGTGACCGTGACAGCCACCCTCTCTCGCTCCACCTTTACGGGCCTGCGCTGCAAAGAATGCGGCCACCCCTATGAGGCCAGTGCCCGCCACGTCTGTGAGGACGTCTGCTTTGGCCCCCTCGAGGTCGTCTACGACTACGAGGCCATCAAAAACAAGGTGAGTCGCGCCACCATCGAGGCCGGGCCTACTTCCATATGGCGCTATCGCGACTTCCTGCCCATTGAGGGAGATCCGATCGATGTGGGCACGGGCTTTACCCCCTTGCTCAAGGCAGGCAACCTGGCCAAGCGCCTTGGTCTCAAAAGCCTCTACATCAAAAATGACGGCGTCAACATGCCGACGCTCTCCTTCAAAGACCGGGTTGTCTCTGTGGCGCTCACCCGAGCTCGCGAGCTGGGATTCACCACGGTGAGTTGTGCCTCAACCGGGAATCTTGCCAATTCCACCGCCGCCATCGCAGCCCACGCTGGACTCGACTGTTGCGTCTTTATCCCTAGTGACCTGGAACTCGGCAAGGTGCTGGGCACCTTGGTCTACAACCCCACCTTGATGGCGGTCCACGGCAACTACGACCAGGTCAACCGCCTCTGCTCGGAAGTGGCCAACACCTTTGGCTGGGGATTCGTCAACATCAACCTCCGTCCCTATTACTCGGAGGGGTCCAAAACCTTGGGTTATGAGGTGATTGAACAGCTGGGCTGGCAACTGCCCGACCACATCGTGGCTCCCCTCGCCTCCGGCTCCCTGTTCACCAAGATCCGCAAGGGCTTTGATGAATTCATCAAGGTGGGGCTGGTCGATGAAAAGCCCGTTCGCTTTAGCGGTGCCCAGGCGGAAGGCTGCTCACCGATCGCCCAAGCCTTCGCCGAGGGAAGGGACTTCATCACCCCCGTGAAGCCCAACACCATTGCCAAGTCGATTGCCATTGGCAATCCGGCTGATGGGCCCTATGCCATCGACATTGCCAACAAAACCAAGGGCACCATCGCTGCCGTTAACGACACCGAGATCATCGAGGGGATCAAGCTCTTAGCTGAAACCGAAGGAGTGTTTACGGAAACGGCCGGTGGAACCACCATCGCCGTGCTCAAAAAGCTGGTGGAATCGGGCAAAATCAACCCCGACGAAACCACCGTGGCTTACATCACCGGCAACGGCCTCAAGACCACCGAAGCCATTGCCTCCTCCATCGGTGAGCCCTATTTGATCGAAGCCACGTTGGATAGC
Source organism: uncultured cyanobacterium (assembly GCA_903928835.1). Lineage (GTDB taxonomy): Bacteria > Cyanobacteriota > Cyanobacteriia > PCC-6307 > Cyanobiaceae > Cyanobium_A. The sequence goes on along the minus strand of CAIYSK010000002.1, from coordinate 9,128 downwards.
TTCAAAGCCGCCTGGCAGCGTTCCCAAGCCGGCTGAAACCCTTTTCGATTCCCGTTCCTCTCTTTCCTTCCTTCCGGTTGCACCCCATGCCCGTCCAGGTTCTGATCCCGACCCCCCTGCAGAAGTTCACCAACGACGAAGCCACCGCTGAACTGACCGCCACCAGCGTTGATGGGCTCCTCGATGCCTTGGAAGGGCGTTATCCCGGCATCAAAGGTCGCCTGTGTGATGAAGCCGGCAAACTTCGCCGCTTTCTCAATGTCTACGTGAATAGCGAAGACATCCGCTTCCTCGACAACCAAAACACGCCCCTCAACGACGGCGATGAAGTCTCGATCGTGCCTGCGGTTGCTGGGGGTTGAGCTCCGCCAAGATGGTTCGGCGTATCGGTTGCAGCAGGAGCAAGCCGCCACAACCGTCAAGAGAGTTGGCTACTGCCAAAGACCTGTTGCACTAACTGTTTCACCACACCAGGAGATTGGATCAATGGTTCAAACCTCTGACATGCGGCCCAGTGATGGCCCCCTTTGGAGTTGCACCCAAAGCCAAGCTGAAATTTATGACTACCGAAAGGCGGCGAATCCGATTCGGAGCGGCCTGACCGAACCGATTCCGTACCGGCAATGGGGGGCTGAGATCCATGGCGAAGGGCCTAGTGGGGTCATTCCCCTCGACATGAGCGACGAACTGGGCCTGGATGGGCCTGGTCCTGCCACAAGTCCAGGACTAGCAGCCCATTTTTTACGCATCCTTCCCGGTGAAGGGTTGAAGGCAGCCGCTGAGGCCACCAGCCAGCTGTTCTATGTGTTGTCAGGGCGTGGTAAGTGCCGTCGTCCAGCCAATGCTGGCTGCCCAGATGTCGCCATTGACTGGGAAGAGGGTGACCTTTTTGTCTTGCCCCCAGGGGAGTATTCCCTGTTGGAGGCTTCCACAACCAGCGTCCTCTATTGGGTGCATGACGCCCCCCTGCTGACCTACCTAGGCGTCGTGCCTAATTGCGCCCGTTTTCAGCCCACCGTTTACCGCAGCCAGTCGCTTAAGCAGGAATTAGAAGCCCTCGCCAGATGTCCCAGCAGTGCCAAAAGCAACCGGCTGAGTGTGCTTCTTGCCAACGGGGATCTTCCAGCCACCCGCACGGTGACCCACGTCCTGTGGGCGATGTTCGGCATGGTCCCTGCCGGAGCAACCCAGGCCCCCCACCGGCATCAATCCGTGGCCCTCGATCTCATCGTCGATTGCAATCCGGGCTGCTACACCCTGGTTGGCACTGAGCTATCCAAGGATGGTTCCATCAAAAATCCGAAGCGCATTGACTGGCAAGCCGGCGGCGCTTTCATCACCCCACCAGGTCACTGGCACGCCCATGTCAACGAAAGTGAAAACACGGCCTTCCTGCTGCCGATCCAGGATGCGGGTCTAAAGACCTACCTGCGCAGCCTGGACATTCGCTTTGCCGGTGGTCTCGTAGCTAGCGACTAAAGCCCGAAACGCATCTCCCTCGAGGGTTTCCTGCTCGATTAACAGGTTCACCAGCTGATCCATCAGCTCCCTTCTGGGACTCAGCATCGCCACGGCGCGGTCGAGGGCTTCCGTGGCCTGGGCCCGCACCTGCTGATCGATCCGGTTGCCGGTTTGCCGGGAATAGTGGGGCTCGGGGCGCAACCAATCTCGGCCCAAAAACACTTCACCGCCATCGGCCTCAAAGGCCACCGGTCCCAGACTGGAAAAGCCATACCGGGTCACCATTTCCCGACAAATCCGGCTCACCATTTCCAGGTCGCCACTAGCGCCTTGGGTGACCTCTCCAGGGCCAAAAACCACCATCTCGGCGGCCCGTCCGCCCAGGGCCACCACAAGCCGGGCCTGGAGGTAAGCCTTGCTGATCAAGCCGGAATCAAGGATGTCTTCGTCGGGCATGGTGCGGGCAAAGCCCCCCACCCCACCGGCCCGTGGCAGCAGGGTCACCTTGTCGAGCTTGTCGGCATGGGGCACCAGGCTGGTGAGCAGGGCGTGGCCAATTTCGTGGTAAGCGATCAGACGCTTTTTGGCGCTGTCCTGCAGCGGTGATGCCGCCAGGCCCATGGTGATGCGCTCGAGGGCACCACTGAGGCAGGCTTCATCAATTTCGCTCTGGTGCCGCCTGGCCGTCAGGATGGCCGCTTCGTTGAGCAGGTTGGCCAGATCGGCCCCCGAAAAGCCTGCGGTACGGCTGGCCCACTCCGCCAGGGAAACAGATTCAGCCAAGGGCCGGCTGCGGGCATGCACAGCAAGAATCTCCTGGCGACCACGGCGGTCGGGCAAATCCACGGTGATGCGGCGGTCAAAGCGCCCTGGCCGCATCAAGGCCGAATCGAGCACATCCGGGCGGTTGGTGGCGGCCAGCAAGATCACGCCCGAGTTCTCCTCGAAGCCATCCATCTCGGTCAGCAATTGGTTGAGGGTCTGCTCCCGCTCGTCGTTGCCACCCCCGATGCCAGCGCCGCGCTGACGACCAACCGCATCAATTTCATCAATAAAAATGATGCAGGGGGCCTTGGCCTTCGCCTTGCGAAAGAGGTCGCGAACCCGCGAAGCTCCAACACCCACAAACATCTCGACGAACTCAGAGGCTGCCATCGAGAAGAAGGGAACGCCGGCCTCACCGGCAATCGCCCGGGCCAAAAGGGTCTTACCAGTCCCAGGAGGACCAACCAGGAGCACCCCTTTGGGGATCTTGGCTCCGACGGAGGTGAACTGTTCAGGCGAACGCAGGAACGTGACGACCTCGGTGAGTTCTTCTTTGGCCTCGGCGATTCCGGCCACGTCTTCAAAGCGCACAGCCACACTGCCCTCGGCCTGGAGCCTGGGCTTGCTACTGCCAAAACCCATGGCCCGATTGGCCACCTGGGCGGAACGGCGGATCAGCAGGGCCAAACCGCCGAGCAACAACAGCACCAAAAGGCCATTGGCGACCATGCCGGCCATGGCGCCATCCTGGCGGTCATCCCGCACGGTGAGGGGCACCTTCGCCTTCTCCGCACTGCGCAGCAGAAGCTGGTCGTTACTAAAAACCGGCACCTGGGTCTGGCGGCCATCCTCAAAGCGCACCCGCACCTCCCGCTGGCGCAGGGAGAGCTCCAAATCCTTAACCTTGCCGCTGCGTAAATCCCAAAGCAAATCGCTGTAGGAGGGCCCAGCGGGGGCAGATGGGTGACCAGCAGGTGATTGGATCGCCTTGAACAAGCCCGGGCGGGCGGGGGCCGGATCAGAAGCCGGCGCAGGAGAAAGGCTGTCGCTCACTAAAAACCGACTTTGAGCGGAGCTTAGCCATTTGACGAAAGGCAAGGCTGCAACGGAAGATCAGTGTTTGGTATGAGTGAACTGGGATGGCTGTTCCCAAGAAGAAAACGTCCAAGGGCAAGCGCAACCAGCGCCATGCCACCTGGAAAGGCAAGGCTGCCATTGCAGCCCAAAAGGCATTGTCAATTGGCAAGGCCGTTTTGAGTGGCCGGGCCCAGGGCTTCGTCTATCCCATGGATGAAGAGGCCGAAGACAGCGAAAGCTGAATTCACCACTCAAATTTCAATGTTGATGCAGCGCCTCCGCCCATTGAGTTGGGCGGAGGCTTTTGCTTTGGCCACCAAGGGCTCTTGATAGAGGCGTGGCGGCAACGACGCCAGGCTTGAGCGCACAATCCGATCGAGCTCGGCAGGATTGAGCCAGCCGTTGTTTTTTTGGAGTTGTCGTTGCGAGCGCCGCTGCCGGGCTTCGGCTTGAAAGCGCCAACGCCTCGGCAATCCCCAATCCAGGGGGCGCAGTAACCAGAGCCCATCGCACAGGTCAAAGAGGGGGCCATAGGCCTCAAGCTGGCGATCCCAGTGGGGCAGCCAGGCCGCTTCCTCAGCCCCCAATGGGGCCAAGCCCCGTGCCAACTCCATACCAGGGCCAACCCCACCCGCGCCCAGCCCGGCAGTACCGAGGGGCCGGCACCCCATCAGCCATCCCTCGAGCACCAATGCATGGGTGGTGGCAGCCGCTTCGCTGACCGGAGTTTCCACCACGCGATCCCCGGCGCCATCGCGCAGGGTTTTATCGAACCGGGGAAGCTGCAGCGCACCCCCCGATCGCCACCGTTGCAGCCGCTCCACCAGCAGGGGGACATCGTGGCTTCCTGGAGGCACCCGATTCACTCCGAAGGGATTGCCCGCCATCGCCACCAGGCGCTGCTCCCACGGCAGATAGGCATCGTCGATCGAGGCCACCGCCAAGCGCAAACCGCGGGCTTTTGCCAAGCCGATCAATTGTTGGCAAAAAAAACTTTTACCCGCCCCCACTGGGCCATTGAGCGCCAGCACAGGGCGTTGACCCGATCCAACCAGCCCTTCCACCTGGGCGAGCATGGGCATGGCCAACCCCTCCAGCAACAGCGGATCCATGGCCAGAACATGTGGCGACGGATCAGTGCATACCAGATCAGTGGCCACCAGATCTGTGGAGGTGGTGGAGAGACCGCAGCGAAATTCTCCGCTCAAGACCCAAGCTTGAAAGCTTCAAGCACCACGGCATAGACCAGACCAAGACGCAGGTTGTCGGTGATCACCCAAGCGAGGCCAGGGGTTTGGGTGACCAAGCGGCCGCGCAGGCGCACAATCAGTTCCAGCAATAGGACCAGGGCCAACACGAGGGCCGGGCGCCCGCCCGGGAAGACGATCACGAAATAGGCCGTCAGATTGCTGCCTGCGTAAAACCCCACCAGCAGCGCCAGGAGCACGGCGCTGCGATGGCGCCAATTGCCCCGCCAGTTCCCCAGAACCACCGCCGAGAGCCGTTCGCTAAAACGCTGGAACCTGGTGGACTGGATCGGCAGGCGACTCACCGCAACAACTCCAGATAGGAGAGCGTGATCCGTCCATCCTGGCAAGGCGGTCCCAGGAGAACCTGGGCCCCTTCGCCCAACTGGTCGACGACGGCACCAGCTCCCGCAAAACGCCCAACCGGTTCCAGGGTGGTGTACTGGCTCAGGCTCACCACACAAGGCAGGCCGGCCCCAAGGGCTGCGGTCAACCCGGCACTGGAATCCTCGATGGCGAGGGCCTCTCTGGGGTCGAGCTGCAGCAATTCCAGGGCCAATCGATAGGCCTCGGGATTGGGTTTTTTGCGGGCCACATCCCCTCCGCAAACCCAGACATCGAAGGCCCCGAGTTGGTCGGAGAGCAGCTGCTTCACCAGGGCATCGACCGCCTCCCGGCCGCTGGTGGTCACGATGGCTTGGCGCAAACCGGCTGACGCCGCAGCTTCGATCAGGGCGCTCACCCCCGGGCGGAGCACCAACTCCCCCTCCTCTACCAAGGCGGCGTAATGGCCCTGCTTGCTGGCATGGAGCGCTGCCACCCGCAGGGGATCGGGGGACTCTCCCTCGAGTCGGGTGAGATAGGCGCCAATGCGCTCAGCGCCTCCGGCAATGGCTAAGAGGTCGCCATAGCCATCCACATCCCAATGGACCGATAAACCCGCCTGGCTGAAAGCCCGGTTGAACGCCCTGCGGTGGCCATCCCGCTCGGTTTCAGCGAGGGTGCCGTCCACATCCCAAAGCAGGCCAGCGAATCCCATCGCAAGCAGGGCGAATCGGCCCAAGCTAGGGGGATGTCGGTGCTGGGATGGCGCCGCAGAATGGCCAAGTCTTTGCCCCCGCTCCGTTGCTCCCTGCGCTCCACGAGCAACGCTGGCAATTGCCCACTCCCCTGCCGCTCGACGGCAGCCTCGAAGCCCTCAATGGCCCCGGCCAGGCCGCCCTCCCGGCCCCCCTGCTGGCCCTGTTGTGGCGGCGGGGCTTTTGCACCGCCGAAACCATTGATGCCCTACTCGAACCACCCAACGCCCCTGCCTCCAAAAGCCACTTTCCCGACCTAGCTAAGGCGGTCAAGCGGCTCAAAGCGGCCTGTGCAGCGGGAGAGAGCCTGGCCATCTGCGGTGACTATGACGCCGATGGCATGACCAGCACGGCCTTGCTGGTGGGGGTCTTGCAACGGCTAGGGGCCCAGCCAGTCGCAGCCATTCCTAGCCGCATGGAGGAGGGCTATGGACTGAATGCCGCCATGGTGGACCGGCTTGCGGCCGAAGGGATCCGGCTACTGATCACCGTCGACAACGGGGTTTCTGCCCAAGAAGCCCTGGAGCGGGCCGAGGAGCTGGGCGTTGAGGTGATCCTCACGGACCACCACACACTCCCAGCCCAGATGCCGCCGCATCTGGCCCTCCTGCATCCGGAGCGAACCCCAGCTGAGTCGCCCTACCGGGGCTTGGCGGGGGTTGGATTGGCCTATGTGTTGGCAGCGGCGCTCTGCCAGAGCCTCAAGCGTCAAGACGGGCTCGACGTGGCCCAGAACCTGTTTTGCATCGGCACCATCGCCGACATGGCCCCCCTGGTTGGGGTGAATCGTCGCTGGCTCATTGATGGACTGCCCCACCTGGCCAAGAGCCCCCTGGCGGGCCTGCAAGCGCTGCAGCAATTGGCCGGCCTCGATGACAGCCCCCTCGATGCCCAGGCCGTGGGTTTCCAAATCGCGCCACGCATCAATGCGGTAGGGCGCCTGGGGGATCCCCAATTGGTGGTGGAGCTGCTCACCACCCAGGACAACAACAGGGCCCTGGAATTGGCCCGGGAGTGTGAAGGCCTCAACCGACAACGGCGGGAACTCTGCAGCGCCATCGAAGCGGAGGCCCTGGCCCTCTTGGATGCCGATGGCCCCCAACGCCCCCCCTTCCTGTTGCTGGCCCAAAACCACTGGCACCACGGCGTCATCGGCATCGTGGCGGCCCGCCTGGTCGATCGATTTGGTCTTCCGGCTGCCCTTTTAGCCGGCGAAGGCAATGGCCGGTTGCGGGCCTCGGTGCGCTCACCCAAGGGATTTGCGGTGGATCAGGCCCTCAAGCAATGCGCCCCGCTCCTCGAGCGCTTTGGGGGTCATCCCGCCGCCGGTGGCTTCACCATCAAGGCCGAGAGGGTTGCCGAACTCCATGACCAGCTCAATGGCCTTGCCCAGAGTTGGCTAGAGACAACGGGCAGGGGCAACCCGGTTGAACCCGAGGCCCTGCTGCGCTTCGAGCAGATTGATCGCGATTTTTACCACCAACTGCAACGGCTCGAACCCTTTGGGATCGGCCATCCCCAGCCCTTGTTTTGGAGTGCTGGTTGCCGCGTTGTGTCCCAGAAATTGCTTCGGGGAGGCCACCTCCAATTGGAATTGGAACAGCAAGACAACCAGTTCCGGGCCATGGGATGGCGCTGGCAAGGGGAAGCCAACCTCCCTGCCTACGTGGACGTGGCCTACCGCTTGAAGCTGGACTCCTGGCAAGGCCAGCCCCGACTCCAGCTCGAGCTGGTCGGGGTAAGGCCCAACTCCGGGGCCGATGGCACCAGGGACGTGGTGCTCAGGCGCCGCGAGCGCACCTATTGGTGCCGCATGGATGGGGATGGATGGGTCGTGCGCAATGCCGCCGGGGAGGAGATCCGCAGCGACAATGCCGCCATGGAGCAACATCCCTACATTCGTTCCCTGCTTCAAGAGGCCGCCATGGCCCTGGGTTTGGTGGCCTGATGGAGACGCTGTTGAACGCATCGGTTGGGCCAGAGGCACCATCCGAGGATGGAAAACCGCAGGACGCCCCCTTTAGGGCGGTTCGGCTGAAACGGCCCCTGGCCACCCTGTTCCAGCTGGTGGTGTTTGGTGGGGCCGTGGGGGTGGCCTGCCTACCCCTCAACAAGGTTGATGGCTGGCAGGCCCAGCTCCTGCATGGCCTACCCGGCTTCAACAATCAGCCGTGGCACCTGGGCAACCTGGCCCAAGCCCTGGCACCGCTGGTGGTGATGCCCGTGTTGCTGTGGCTTCAGGCAGGGCGCTTCAAAGCGGGGGCCGGATCAGGCATCCCCCAAACCATCGAGAGCATCGAGGAGCCAAGTTCGGCCGTCACCTTGCTGGGTTTGAAGCCCACCATCCAGCGGCTTTCGCTTTGGACCGCTGCCAGCCTTGCCCTCATGCCCCTGGGGCGGGAGGGACCCGTGGTGCAGGTGGGTGCCTCCGTGGCCCTTGCCCTGAAGAAACGTTTCCCACGGCTGTTGGCCGGATTCAGCGAAACCAACCTGGTGACCATTGGCGCCGGAGCCGGCCTCGCTGGCGGATTCAACAGCCCACTCATGGGCACAGTTTTTGTGTTTGAAGAACTGACAGGGCGGTTCCTCCCCTCGGTTGTGTGGCCGGCCCTGGTGGTGTGCCTAGCGGCCGCGCTGGTGAGCAACCTCACCGGCACGCCGGTGTTCATCCTGGGCCTGATACAGGCCCCAGAAGCCGAATGGGTACAGCTGGTCCTTGCCCTCCCCGTGGGCTTGGTGGGGGGCTGGCTCGGCGGATTGTTTGCCCGGCTTCTCTTGCAGACAACAGCCTGGTTAAGGCCGAAGGTCAACCGCAGGCCCCTGGCCTGGGGCCTGGCCGTGGGGGGCTCCTTGGCCCTGATTGCGGTGCTGAGCGGTGGCCTCAGTGGCGGCGATGGCGAAGCCCTGATGGGCCACCTGCTGGGCGATGGGGGAAGCTTGCCCGTGCCGGGATCTCCTATCGATGTGATCGGCTGGTTACTCCTTCTTGCAGCAAGACTCGTGGCTCCGGTGCTGGCCCTCGGGGCCGGAATTCCCGGGGGTCTGATCGATCCGGCCTTTGCCATTGGCGCCGTCTTTGGCAGTGGCAGCCTTGAGTTGCTGGGGGGCAATGGTCAATTGGGGTTGGCCCTGGGTATGGCGGCCGGCCTAGCCGGTGCCACCCAACTGCCCTTGATGACCATTCTGTTTTCCCTGAGGATGATGGGCGATCAGCAATGGCTCTTTGGCATGCTGCTGAGCGCCGTGATTGGTGCGGTGATTGGGCGCAAAATCCAGCCAGAACCCATCTATCACGCCCTTTGGGGTCTCGGCAAAAAGGCAATCAAAAGCCTGGCACCCTAGGGGTACCGGGCTCAGGAACCTCGAAGGACTCGAGTCTTCCTCCCTAGAGAGCTCCGCGGCGGTAGAAGAGCAGGAAGATCACTGCTGGGCCGGCCAGGGTGATGAGGGCAAGGGCCGCGAAGTTGGCGATCAGATGAATGTCGATACCCATGGCGAT
>CAIYSK010000001.1 GCA_903928835.1 uncultured cyanobacterium | reverse complement strand
TTGATCAGCAGCTGGAGGTAGGTGATCACATCGGCCCCTGGTTCGGCCAGGAGTTGTTGTGCTTCCGGATTGCAGTCCTGCTTCCAGGTTTCTTCCGCTCCCGCAAGCAATTTGCCAATCTCTGGCTCGCCCCTGTGGGTTTGCACAAACGACTCAAGGTGCTTCGTGGCATAGGGGAACAGGGTCCCCGCCACGAAACTCACCGGGCAGGTGGTTCCTTCGATATCCAACAGCACATGGCTGATGCCTTCTCGTTTCATCGTGGACGTATCAGATTTTGCTCCCATGATTTGCCTGTCACAGTTTCATTCGTGCCATCAGGAGTTGTTCGCGCCACTGGTTTTCCAGTAGGAATTCGAGGATTTCTAGATGGCGTTTGGCTACCTCGAGATTGGCCCCCCAGGCGTACAAGCCATGGCCCGCAATCAGTAGACCGTGGGGCGCATCTGGAAGCAGTGGTTGGGCTGCCGCGCTGAGTCGTTTGAGGTCTTGGTCATTGGCCAGCACCGGTACCTGCACCTCCTCGGTATGGCTTTTGATGCCCTCGAGGCCTTTCAGCATCTCCAGCCCCGCCACCCTGATCCAACCAACGCTTTCACCGATGGGGCAGGCCAGCTTCGAGAGCAGTGTGGCGGCCTGGGAATGGGTATGGAGCACGGCACCGGCTTCTTGGCTTTTCACAATCGCCAGGTGCAGGAGTGTCTCCGCACTGGGTTTGCCGCTGCCCCCCAACAGCTGACCATCCCCATCGACCGTAATCAGGTCTTCCGGTGCCACCAGCCCCTTATCCACCCCGCTTGGGGCCATCAGCAACTCCAGAGGCTCCTGATTCATCACGGAACTGAAGTTCCCTCCGGTGCCATCACACCAGCCGCGTTTGTGAATTCCCGCCATGACGGCGCAGAGGGCCTGGCGGGCGTCGACCTCTTGGTTTCCACGCAATGGCAACGTCTTTGCCCTGATTGAACGCCTGGTTCAGTTAAGCCCCTCGGCGGCCACGGCGGCAAAAACCTTTCCCTACCGCTGGCAGGTTGGACACCAGTGGCTGCTGCGGCCCCCCAGTTTCTCGCGGCGGATTGCGGTTCCGCAGCTGCGGCACGGTTCGCCTCCCCTGCGGTACACGAGGGCAACGCCGCCGTAGTTGCCATTGGTGCCGGTCAGATCGCGAAAGTCGCTGAAGGTTGTGCCCCCAGCCCCGATGCTCACCTCCAGCACCTGCACCAGCGCCGTACACAGGGCATCGAGCTGCTTCTTGGTTAATCGGCCGCTGGGGGTATGGGGCCGAATGCCTGATGCAAACAGGGATTCATCGGCATAAATATTGCCCACGCCGGCTACCAGGGCCTGGTCGAGCAGGGCATTTTTGATCGGTCGGCTGGAGCCTTTGAGCTTCTGCTGCAGGTAGGAGGGGTTGAATGCCCCACTGAAAGGTTCCGGCCCAAGCCTCTTCAATCCCGTCATCACCGATTCGAGCGGCTCCCCCGGGGGAACCCACCACATCTGGCCAAAGCTGCGGGTGTCGATGAAGCGCAGTTCCTGGCCCTGCTCACTCCAAAACTGCACCCTGGTGTGGCTGCACGGCGGTGGGGATGGGTTGGCCCCATCGGCATCGATCCAAAGGAATTGGCCGGTCATGCGCAGGTGCACGCCCCAATGGCCCGCGTCATCGCCTTCGCGCTGCAATGCGGCGTAGAGGTACTTTCCCCGCCGGCTCCAGGTGCCCAGGCTGCAGCCCGTCAGGGCCCAGCAGAAGGCTTCTGGATCGGGGGGGCTTGCGATCGCCCGGTTTCGGTGCACCGCCACCTTGGCGACCTTGAATCCGGAGGTTTGCTGTTCCAAACCGCGCCGTACCGTCTCAACTTCGGGCAGTTCAGGCATCAGCCTTGGTTCAGATAAAGCACACTAAAAAGCCCGCAACCCTCAGAGGGGCTACGGGCTTCCTGCTGGAAGGGTCTCCCTGGCTTAGGCCTCCCCTAATTCAAGCTTTGTCGAGCTCGGCTTCGGAGAAGTTGTTGGTGTTGATGCCACCTTCAGAGCCGCTGTAGCCGTTGTAGTTCACCTTGTCAAAGCGAACCACCACCGGGTAGCGGATGCCGGAGGTGTCGACCGAGGCAACGGTGCCGACTTCGTTAAACCAGTAGGACTCAGGACGCTTGATCCGAACCTTGTCTCCGCGGGAGATGGCCATCGCTTCGCTGTCAATCGTGTGGCTGTCGTAGGGAAGTTACTAGCGGCTGCTCACCCAATACCCTTCTGCGTCACGATTCGTCGTCGTTGGCCGTGGCACGATCGTTCCGATCTGCTGCTCTGTTGTCTCCCTTGCCCATGGATCCCCTTGAGGCGCCCACCCTCAGCCTTGAGCTGCCCGATCCCGAAAGCGACACCATCAGCACGATGGAGTTCTTGGCGCGCCTTGAGGAAGCTTGGGCCGTCTGTGATCGTTTCGACCTCCAAACCGAGATTTGGCGCGGCAGGATCCTGGGGGCGGTGCGCGACCGCGAAAAGCGGGGCGGCGAGGGCCGGGGTACGGGGTTTCTGCAGTGGTTGCGCGAGCGGGAGATCAGCAAAACCCGGGCTTACACCCTGATCCAGCTGGCGGAGTCGGCCGACAGCCTGGTGGGAGGTGGCCTGCTGGAGGAATCCAGCGTGAACAACTTTTCCAAGCGTGCTTTCCTTGAAACCGCCCAGGCGGACCTGGAAGTTCAGCAAATGATCAGCGAGGCCGCCAATGAGGGTCAGCAGATCACCCGCAAGCAGGTGCGGCGCCTCAGTGATGAGTTCACCGCCGCCACCAGCCCCCTGTTGCCGGAGGAGATTCGCCAGCGCACGGCCGAAAACCTGCTGCCCCCTCGGATGATTGCCCCGTTGGTGCGGGAGCTGGCCAAGTTGCCGGAGGAGCAACAAGAGGATCTGCGCCAGGTGCTGCGCGACGAACCCGAGCTCGAGCGGGTGAAGGATGTGACCAGTACGGCCCGTTGGTTGAGCAAGGCTGCCGAAGCGGGCCTGGCCGTGCGGGCGTTTCAGCAGGGTGAATTGAATTTTGAGAAGGCCCTGCAGGAGGCCCAGCGCCTCGATGCCCTGGGGTTGCTTGCCGATGCCGTTGGTCAAGCCCAAGCCCTCGAGAGTGCCGTGCTCAAGCTCCACACCAGTTGGCGGCGCCTTGGGGGCTTGCAGGAGAGGCTGTGGGTGGAGAGCGGCAGTAGCACCCCCCACCTGCGCGACCTGCTCATCGCCCTGCAAACCCTCAGCGGCAGCACCATGCGGGTGTCGTTGGGTGAACTGGCCGGGGGCAAGCGGGTGCGGTTGCAGTTGGTGGAGGAATCCCCAGACCGGCTCGAGGCCCCTCCCCTCCCCACCCCTAGTCCTGGTGGCGGCTAGTCTCTAGGGGCACTACAGGTAGGGCTTCTTGGCGGCTGTGGCATCAGCTGGCGAAGGCGCCCCGGAGTCAGCCCCGGAGTCAGCCCCGGAGTTGGCCCGTGAGTCGGCACTTGAGTCGGCACTTGAGGCGGCCCTTGAGCAGGCCCTGGAACGCCATTTCGGTTGGTCGGAATTCCGGCCTGGGCAGCGCCCCGTGGTGGAGGCCTTGCTGGCCGGCCAGGATTGTTT